>CAXYKQ010000225.1:0-4027 GCA_964277835.1 uncultured Edaphocola sp.
GGACTTCCAGTATAAAGTGAACCATAAAGTAAACAGCAAAACCGAACTTAACTTTATAGGCCTTGGCGCACTGGACCGTTTTAAACTGGTAGCACCTAAATCTTCAGATGCAGAAAACGAGTATATCCTTCGTTCTAACCCGCTCCTGGAGCAATGGAACTACACCGTAGGCGTATCCCGGAAACGACTCATCAACGACGGGTTTTATACAATTGCGCTCAGCAGGAATATGTTTTTTAACGGTGCCGACCGCTATGAAAATAATACGAATGCTACGGGCGATAAACTATTCAGCCTGGGTAGCCATGAAATAGAAAACAAACTGCGCTTTGACCTGAGTAAATACATTAATGGATGGAAATTTACCTACGGCGCCAGCACGCAATATGTAAAGTATGATGCAGCATTGTTCAACACCGTAACGAAAGCAGTAAGAGATGCCTCTGGTAACCTGGTAAAACCCGCGGTAAGCATCGCCAGCGAAACAGCAATAGAATTCTTTAAAATGGGTGCTTACGCGCATGTCAGCAAATACTTGCTGGAGGAAAAACTACTCATTTCCGGTGGGATAAGAACCGATATGAATACCTTTACCACGAATGGTACGAATCCGCTGAAAACACTTTCTCCAAGATTGTCCTTTTCCTATTCTTTCAACCCGGAGTGGAATATTTCCGCATCTGCAGGCAGCTATTACAAACTAGCCCCCTATACCTCTTTAGGGTTCAGAAATAATTCGGGAGTACTGGTGAATAAAGACCTGGAATACATCAATGCCATTCATTATACTATAGGTACCCAATATGTACCCCGTGACGACTTCAGGTTTACGCTCGAAGCATTTTACAAGGACTACAGCCGCTACCCGGTTGCTGCAGGAAGTGGCATTTCTATGGCTAATATTGGTACCGATTTTTCTGCTATCGGGAATGAAGCTTACACTTCTTCCGGCAAGGGACGTGTTTATGGATTGGAAGCCTATGCGCAACAAAAACTCGTCAAAAACTTGTTTTACGTACTAAGTGCAACGGTTTACAAATCAGAGTTCTCCGGTGCTGATGGCATATTTCGCCCTTCAACCTGGGATTACGGATTTATTTTTTCCTCAACCTTGGGATACAAATTCAACCGCAATTGGGATATTGGTGCGAAATACCGGATCGCAGGCGGACAGCCTTACACGCCTTTCGACATCGCAAGATCTACGGCAACTTACCTGACTACAGGAACAGGTGTTTATGACTACAGCCGACTGAACAGCGAGAGACTGCCTGTATTCCAGCAACTCGACCTGAGAATAGATAAGAAATTTAACTTTAAGAAAACCAGTCTTAACCTTTTCCTGGATTTTCAAAATGTATTCCTGTACAAAACGCCTTCTTTGCCCAGGTTTACTTTCCAGAGAAACGAAGACAATACGGGATTTGCTACTACAGACGGCAATCCTGTTGCCAATGACGGCAGTAATGCCATTCCTTATATCATAGATCAACGTTCGGCGACTGTTGTGCCCTCTATAGGCTTTACGTTTGAATTCTAATGATACGGCAGGTATCGACTATGCATAAAGGGTCGGCTTGGCTTATACTCAATATGTAGGGGATTATTGTAGCGGGATCCGCAGTTGGGATCTCGCTACACATTTACCCCGAAAAGATACCCTACCAAAGCGGAAAGCGCCATCGCTATGGTGCCCCAGACCACGATACGCAGTATAGCTTTGGGAATAGCAGAACCACCGGTTTTAGCGGAGGTAGCGCCCAGGATGGCTAAAAACACAATAGTGCAGCCGTATAACCAGTATTCCATACCGGTTACCGGAGCAAAGAGGATTACCAAAAGCGGTAAAATGCCTCCGATTGTAAAGGATGCTCCGGAAGCCAATGCGGCCTGTATTGGATTAGCCTGTGAGATTTCGTTGATACCCAGTTCATCTCTGACATGTGCCCCTAAAGCGTCTTGCTCCATCAATTCCGTAGCCACCAGCAAGGCTGTTTCTTTCTTTAGCCCCCTTTGTTCATATATCTGAGCCAGTATCTTCAGTTCCTCTTCGGGCATAGTTGCCAGTTCTTGCCGCTCTCTTTCAATATCGGCCTTTTCTGTATCTGTTTGGGAACTTACAGATACGTATTCGCCTGCAGCCATTGATAAAGCTCCCGCTACAAGTCCTGCCACGGTAGCCAATACTATAGGCGCTCTCGAGCTGCTGGCTGCCGCCACGCCGATAGCAAGGCTGGATATGGAAATAATACCGTCATTCGCCCCCAATACCGCCGCTCTCAGCCAGTTGCTCCGATGGATGTAATGATTGTCCAGGTAGTTGTCGATCGTTAGCATAGTCTGTCGATTATGAATTTCCTATAAAATTAAACAAATACCATGAGTGCAACCATTCTTTGCAGCCATAATAAAAGATAAAGCCGGCTCATTTTCCCGGGGGAAAACTTAATGCTTTGAAAGTGGAAGTATTCATGAGATAAATCCCACTCGAAACGAGTCGTTTTTTGGTAAGCTTCAAATAAAGAACTTTCTCACACCACCCTTCTTTCAATATCCATAGGCAGACGGGTCAGCAATTCATAATTCAACTGGTTGCTCAGTTCACTGAAAGAAGCGACCGTCAACTCATGTGTTCCCTGCCGGCCAATCAATACCACTTCCGCACCGACGTCCACGCCAGGTATATCGCTTACATCTGCCATGAGCATATTCATGTTCACCGTCCCGATTACCGGCGCAAAGCGGCCATTAATCAATACCTTGCCGTGATTACTCAGGCTGCGGGAATAACCATAGGCATAGCCTACCGGGACAACCGCAATAGCCTTATCGGTATCTGTGAGATAGGAGCTACCGTAGCCGATATACTCACCGGCGCGCACTATTTTTAGATCCGTCACGCGGCTTTTCCAGGACATGATACGCTTGAGCGGGTTGGGCTGCTCCGGTTCCTGCATCATATAATGCAAATAGGTTTCATCATTAGGAAAATAGCCGTATTGCAGGATGCCTACCCGGGCCAGGTCGTAAAGATAATGCGGCAGACGCATCACCACTGCCGAACAAGCAACATGGTACTGCTCCACGAATACTCCTTGCTGCATTAACCAGGATTTGATTTCCTCAAATTTTTGCAGTTGCGCCCTGACCCGATCCTGGTTGGCCACGCTTTCGGCGCCGGCCAGGTGGGTACAAACGCCCTTGAGCTTAACATATTGCTTATTTCCCAGGATGGCGGCTATTACTGTTGGCAATGCCTCGACGCTGATCCCGGTCCGGTTCATGCCCGTCTCCATCTCCAGGTGAATGATTGCCGTTTGCCGGTGTTTTTTTGCCGTATCAATAGCATGGTGTAAAGCCTGTTGACTTGAAATAAAATATTCCATATCCTGTTCGTTAGCCCACTGCATTTCTTCTGCGCTGAGTTGCCCCATACACAGTACTGTAACTTTTTCACCGAACCCACGCGCGATCCGGGCTGCTTCGGCTGCACTGAACACACTAAAGTGCCGCACGCCGCATTCATACGCCAGGCGCGAAAACAGCCCGATATCGTGCCCGTAGGCATTGCCTTTCACGACCGAGGAAAAGATACAGCCCGCAGGCAGTCGTTCCTTTATAAATTTGATGTTTGCTTGTAAGGCTTCCCTAGATATTTCAATGCAGGAAGTGGTTTCAGGTCTAAAGTGCATTTTCCAGAATTTTATAAAACATTTGCGCTGCGGTCGTCGTAATCGCATCCGGGTAATCATAATCGGGATTGTGAAGTGCCGGGCACGCTTTGCCCGCACCGATGCCGAACATAGCTCCTGGCACGGACTGGGTGAACAAGCCAAAATCTTCGCCCCACTTGAACGGCGCTTTTAATTCCTGCATATTCAAACCCAATTCGCTGCCCGCCTGCTTAATATGGGCTACACAAGATGGATCATTTTGGTTGCTCCAGAATTCCTGGGTCCAGGAGTAGGCAACTTTAATCTGGTGCTGCCCGCATAGCGTATCTATGTATTCCTGGAGTTGTTTTGTT
>CAXYKQ010000226.1:0-5318 GCA_964277835.1 uncultured Edaphocola sp.
AGCGTCAATAGCATCCAGAGTGAATTCAGGTAGAGGATGGCGGAAAGATCAAATCTCAGGCCACCTCTACCTGAATTCACTCTGGATGCTATTGACGCTCGTATTTCCACTGGACCAGAAGAACAAAATTGGACGCCGGCTGGTTTCCCTGAGCTTCTGCCTGCCCAATGCGATCGCATTTTTGCTGGAAATCAGCGACTGGGTCTATTTTAATTTCAACCGGAAAAGGGCTACAATAGAGATCTTTGATCTCATTTTTTCAAAAGGCGACTTTCTTAACCTCTTGCCAAATTACCTGAAAAAATTCTGGTTTGTGCCGCTTATTGCCATCTGCTGTATCGCCTTGATGATCTGGTCACACCTGCGCCTGAACCGCTATTTCGCAGAGCGTTGGCAGCTTTTCCGCCAACTGCAATTTGCCAACAGCAAACGTAGCCGTTTTGTTATCCGGCCACTGGCAATCTTGCTTTTTGCCGGTTTTTCGGTAATACTGATCCGCGGCGGCTTACAGCTGCAACCTATTGCCAACAGGACTGCGGTACTGTATGCCGTTCCGGCTCAAACAGCATTAGTACTGAACACACCCTTTTCTATTATCAGTTCCCTGGAAAGCGGTCACCTGGAAGCCGTTCATTTTATGGAAACGGCGCAGGCCGACCGTTTGGTGCGCCCGGTAAAACAATATCATAGTAACCCGGCCTGGCATAAAAAAAACGTGATCGTTATCGTATGGGAAAGTTTCTCTAAACGTTATACCGGAGAGGGTGGGAGCAAAGGCGTTACCCCTTTTTTTGACAGCCTGAGCGAAAAAGGGCATTTGTTTACCAATGCTTATGCCAATGCTTTACGTTCCAATGAAGGCGTTCCCGCGATTTTCTCCGGCTACCCGGCCATGATGGAAGGACCGGTGATCAATTCTGTCTATGGGAATACCGTCATAGATGCCTTACCCGCCCTGCTCCGGGCAGAAGGATACACTACAGCCTTCTTTCATGGCGGCACGAACGGGACCATGGGATTTGATGTTTATTCAAAAAGGGCAGGATTTGAACGCTATTTCGGCAGGACAGAATATGGGAATGAGCGCCAGTTTGACGGCACCTGGGGCATCTGGGACAAACCTTTCATGGACTTTGCCCTCCAACAAATCAACAGGTTTAAAAGGCCGTTCTTCGCCGGTATTTTTACCCTGACCTCTCATGTACCTTTTCATGTGCCCAAAGGGTTTGAGCCTACTGCCAAAGGCTTTGACCGGGATATAGAGATCAGTATGAACTATACCGACTGGGCTTTATCGCAATTTTTTAAACAGGCAGCGCAGCAGGAATGGTATGCCAACACTGTTTTTGTGATCACGGCCGACCATACCAATCCTTACGTGGATAATCCCTTCCAGGGGGAAGGGCTCGGCAGGTACCAGGTGCCTATCCTGTTCATCGACCCGGCCAACGAGCAGATAGACGGGAAAGATACGACATTGGTACAGCAGCTGGATATCATTCCCTCCATCCTGGATTATATTCAATATCCCAAACCATTCTTCGCTCTGGGGAACAGCGCCTGGGACACCAGCGCCCGTCGCTTTTTCTTCACCTATCTTTCCGGCAACTATAATATGATCCGTAATGGTTATCATATCAAGACCAAGGGATTTACGCTCACGGAGATTTATAAATTCCCGGAGGACATCACGGATAGCCATAACCTTTATCCGGCGGTACGCAAACAACCTGAAGTACTCGATACCGAACAGTATTTTAGAGCTTTCCTGCAAATCCTGCATACCGGTATGATTAATGATCAATTAAGTCTGCACACTTACCCCTTAAAGAATGGAATGCAATAGTTTTTTCGTTATTTTTGTAGGACAACCCAAATCGATAAAAACTGCATGCAAGTCCCTATTTTAAGCAAAGAACAGATCGCCCGTAAGATAAAAAGAATGGCTTATGAGATCTGGGAAGATAATAGTAAAGAAAAAGAAGTCATCATATTCGGCATCGCTGAGGGCGGCGCCGTTTTGGCATCTTCTCTAAAAAAGGTGTTAGACGAGGAATCAGATCTGAAAACAACGCTTGAAATTGTGCGGCTGGACAAGAAAAATGTGACCACCTTTACTTACTCCCCGAAATCAGGCATTAAGGATAAAAGCATCGTCATCGTTGACGATGTAGCCAATTCAGGCAAAACCTTATTATACGTGATGAAACCTTTGTTGGATTTTGAACCTAAGAAAATTCAATTGGTGGTGTTGGTGGACCGGAAACATAAAAACTACCCGGTGGTGCCCGATGTGATTGGTTTTTCGGTAGCCTCAACGCTGCAGGAACACATTCGCGTCAGTTGTGAAGGCGACAAGATTACGGGTGCATTTTTGGAATAAGTCAAAATGTCGCTAAAATTGTGCTCGTATGATTATTGCTGGCAATAATAGTATTATCTTTAGCATGAACATGGGTGAAGCGTTTGGGCGAAGGGTATAAAGAATTGTTAACGAATTAATCAAAGAAAAAATGGATTCGAATTTCTCGCAAAGAGTGAAAGATATTATCTCTTATAGCCGCGAAGAGGCTATAAGACTGGGCAATCCCTTTATCGGTACGGAGCATTTTCTTTTAGGTATATTAAGAGAAGGTGCGGGTACGCCTACCCATATCTTAAATGCAATGAATGCCGATATGGGCGGCATCAAAAATGATATTGAAAACCTGATCCGCGACACGGATAGTAACGGGCAACAAGTGAGCAACCTGCCGCTAACCCGCCAGGCGGAAAAAGTGATCAGGCTGGCTATCCTTGAGGCTAAAGCTTTGAAAAGTACTATAGTCGAGGCCGAGCACCTCATGCTGTCTATCCTTAAAAACAAAGAAAGCGCCACTGCAGAGGTATTAAGAGGGTATAGCGTGACCTATGATAAGTTTATCGACGAACTGTCTCATATAATGGGCGGTGATGTAAGCAGCCAGGGCGATAGCGACGGGGGTGGTTATGATTATGAAGGTGATGAGCCTAAGCAGAAACCGGCTAACCCGGGTAACAGCAAATCCAAAACCCCGGTTTTAGACAATTTTGGCCGTGACGTAACCCGTATGGCGGAAATGGGCAGCCTGGACCCGATCGTGGGCCGGGAGAAAGAGATTGAGCGGGTATCGCAGATCTTGTCCCGCCGGAAAAAAAATAACCCTATCCTTATCGGTGAACCCGGTGTGGGTAAAACCGCGATCGTGGAAGGGCTCGCCTTGCGCATCGTACAACGTAAAGTAAGCCGGGTGCTGTTCGATAAACGAGTAATCTCCCTTGACCTTGCGGCACTGGTAGCCGGTACCAAATACCGCGGCCAGTTCGAAGAACGCATGAAAGCGATCATGAACGAGCTGGAAAAAAACAAGGATGTGATCCTGTTTATTGACGAGATCCATACAATCGTAGGTGCCGGTGGTGCCAGCGGTTCCCTGGACGCCTCCAATATTTTCAAACCGGCACTGGCCCGCGGAGAACTGCAATGTATCGGCGCGTCTACGCTGGATGAATACCGTAATAATATTGAAAAAGACGGCGCTCTTGACCGTCGTTTCCAGAAAGTATTGATTGAACCACCTTCCATCGATGAGGCGATCATCATTTTGAACAATATCCGTCCTAAGTACGAGGAGTTTCATAATGTGAGCTACGACCAGGAGGCGATCGAAGCCTGCGTTAAATTGAGCGAGCGGTATATGACCGACCGTTTATTGCCAGACAAGGCTATTGATGTATTGGATGAGGTGGGCGCGAGAGTGCACCTGAAAAACATTAATGTGCCTCAGAATGTACTGGAGCTGGAAGCTAAGATCGAGGACATCAAACTGGAGAAGAACAGGGTAGTAAAAAGCCAGCGCTTCGAGGAAGCAGCTGCTTTGAGAGACCGTGAGAAAAAGTTAGGAGAAGAACTGGAGAGAGCCAAACGTGATTGGGAAGAAGAAGTTAAGAACAAGCGTTACCCGATAACGGAAGAAGATATAGCCGAAGTGATCAGTATGATGACCGGTATACCGGTGATGAGAATGGTAGAGGCCGAGTCTGCAAAACTGCGCCGCATGGGCGATGACCTGAAAGGTGCTGTTGTAGGACAGGATGAAGCCGTGGGTAAAGTAGTTAAAGCGATTCAGCGTAACCGTGTAGGACTTAAAGATCCTAAAAAACCTATCGGTTCCTTTATCTTCCTCGGTCCGACCGGCGTAGGTAAAACAGAGTTGGCCCGTACACTCGCCCGCCAGATCTTTGATAGTGAAGATGCCCTGGTGCGTGTAGACATGAGTGAATACATGGAAAAATTCTCCCTGAGCCGCCTGATCGGAGCTCCTCCGGGCTACGTTGGCTATGAAGAAGGCGGACAGCTGACCGAGAAAATCCGCAGGAAGCCTTATTCCGTAGTATTGCTGGATGAAATTGAAAAAGCACACCCGGATATTTTCAACATCTTATTGCAAGTCTTGGATGACGGGCAGTTGACTGATGGATTAGGAAGAAAAGTTGACTTTAAGAATACGATCATTATCATGACCTCCAATATTGGGGTAAGACAATTGAAAGAATTCGGGGATGGAGTGGGCTTTGCCACATCAGCCAAAACTTCTAACGCAGAGGAAAATAACCGTGCTGTGATTGAAAAGGCGCTGAAGCGTACCTTTAGCCCGGAATTCCTGAACCGTATTGATGATGTCATCATCTTTAATACGCTGACCGAGGCAGATATCAATGTCATCATTGATATCATCATGAAAGGTGTACTGAACCGGATGAAAGACCTTGGGTTCTCTTTGACCCTGTCTGAAACGGCACGTAAATTCCTGGTGGAGAAAGGCTATGATCAGCAGTTCGGAGCCCGTCCTTTACACCGTGCTATCCAGAAGTACCTGGAAGATCCTTTGGCGGAGGAAATCCTGAGCAAGAATTTAGGTGAGGGAGATAAAGCATTTGCTGATTTCGATGACGAAAGCGGTAAAATCATCTTCAAGATCACCAAACCGGGAGCCGCTAAAAAGTCTGCGAAATCAAAAGGTACTACCGATACCCAGACTGATGAACCGGTCTAAAAAAAAGTAATAATAAATAGTAAGAACGATCAATTCATAAAGCCTTACCCTTCCGGGTAAGGCTTTTTTACTTATATTTTATATAAATAGTTGATTGGTAAAGTTTTATAGAGTAGCACAACATTTGGTTAATGTTGTAAGGAGATAAAGGCAGAAAATAATTGCTTATTAATGTTTTTCTAATACTTAATGTTGTTTTATATTGCGTTATATTCTAAATTGTTATGAGAGTTTTATTGTGCC
>CAXYKQ010000227.1:0-9618 GCA_964277835.1 uncultured Edaphocola sp.
AGTTCAGGAAGGCGATCTTCCCTTTCAGCAAAGTCTCGGGCGCATTTTTTAAAGCCTCCATCGTTTCAAAGCAGACGATCTCAGCCTCCATCACTTTCCCTTGTGTCCCTTCTGAATTACCGAGCGACAACATCGGTATCTTAATAGTTTCCTTTCCTTTTTTTATTTGAAAAGACTCCGCGCCCCGGGTCCATTTGGGCACGATCACCGGCTGCAGCCAGACAGAATCGGCACCGGCATCTTTTAGCGCCTGTATCGCCCAATTCCGTGTCTTAACTTCCGCAGGACTGCCGCTCAGGCGGTGCCCGATCTTTTTACACAGGTATTCCAGGTTTTGGTAAGCAGTACCTTTGAGCAAAACCTCGTTCGTGATGCGGGCCACTTGCTGGCTGTCTGCTACACTTTGCGCATGCATCGCCTTGCCAGACAGGGCCGAGGCCAGTAAAAGGGCATAAAATTTTATAAATTTCATATTCTTTATCATGTATTGGATCACAAATGTACCTTAATCACCGAATTTTAGAAAGCCTATCTTTGCCCGGTATTCAATGAGATAATATGACCGCAGAAAGTACCCCGCTCCGCATCGACAAGATCGTCCAGGAAACCGACCGCGCTAAAAGTATTTTTGTTAAGCATATAGATGGCAGTCCGCTCCTCTATAAACCGGGGCAATTTATGCACTTCGGCTTTCAGCAGATCAATGAAGTGGCCTACCGCTCTTACTCCTTCTCTACCATCCCCGAAGAAGGCGCCGCCTTTACCGTGAAAGAATTGGAAAACGGGGACATCTCCCGATCGCTGCAACAGTACCGGGAAGGAGACCTCTTAAACCTCATCAATATAGGGGGGAAATTTGTTTTACCCGCCGACCTGCAAGACATCAAACAGGTTTTCTTGTTTGCCGCGGGTAGTGGTATCACCCCGGTTTTTGCGCTACTCAAGCAATTGCTGAAATACCACCCGGATATTTCTATTTACCTGGCCTACAGCAACAGCAGCCCGGCCGCAACTATATTTTACAGGCAGATAAATGCTTTGGCAGATAAATACCCGGAGCGATTCATGGTCAATTTTATTTTCAGTAATCATAAGAATCTTTTACAAGCCCGCTTAAGTGGCTTCTGGCTACAGGAAATCGTGGCGCAGCAAAGGAAAACAGAATGGCAACATATCCTGGCTTACACCTGCGGACCAGTGGAATATATGGACACGATAAAGATTACGCTCTTTACCTGTGGCATCCGTTCTGAAAATTTCTACATGGAGTATTTCGAAACCATTTCGGACGGCTTACTCGTTCCGCCACCCGAGCAGGAAAAACACCAGGTTACGATCAGGCTACCGGACCAGGAACATACGATCGAAGTGCAATACCCCGACACGATCCTGTCCGCAGGCGTCAATGCAGGCTTAAAAATGCCTTATAGTTGCCGATCGGGGCAATGTGGCTCCTGCACGGCGAGGCTGGTGTCGGGTGAGGTATGGCTACAATATAATGAAGTGCTTACCCCCGATGATCTGCGCAAAGGGCTGACTTTGACCTGTATGGGTTGCCCGGTACACGGCGATGTCATCTTGCAATATGATTAAGCGGGGTGGATCAGGAATATGGCCGGCCGTTTGTGAATATCCGGTTTAGCGGCATTCCATTCCGCCGGCGTTTTTGTCGCCAATAGCTGTTCCGGTGCCGTGATGTCTACCGCGATGCATAACCTGGTTTTATGCGGTTGCAGGTGCTTGATCAGGTCTTCGATCAGCGCATTGTTCCGGTAGGGTGTTTCGATAAAGATCTGGGTCTCATTTTGCTGGTGGGCGATGCGTTCCAGGTCTTTTATGGCCTTTGTTCTTTGCGGGTCTTTTACCGGCAAATAGCCCACAAAGCGAAAGCTCTGCCCGTTAAAACCAGAACCCATCAGGGAAAGAAAAATAGAGCTGGGCCCTACAAACGGTACCACTTTGGCCCCTGTCGCTTGTGCGGCAGCGACCAGGTCACTTCCGGGATCAGCAATCCCCGGGCAACCGGCCTCGCTCATTACACCTATTTCGTGGCCCGCTTTCAACCATTCTTTCAGAAGCTTTACGTCCGCCTGGTTTTGTTTATTCACCTCAGAGAAAGTAATGCTATCAATATCCACAGTGGTGTCAAATGCTTTCAAAAACCGGCGCGCCGTACGTATATTTTCCACGAAATAATACTTTAGAGCGCAGGCTTGTTTTTTTACTGCCTCAGGTATAGTTTGTACTTGATCTGCCGCGAGCGGTACAGGGACAAGGTATAGCGTGCCGGAATTCATATAAAAAGTTTCAGCGCCAAAGATACAGGAATCGTTGAAATCCTGTTAAGGCTGGCCACATTCCCTGTAGAATACGGTAGCTTTGCTACAAATATGTACCTCAGGAAAGTCCCCTTGTTTTGGCTTGTTTTATCCGGATTTTTATATATGTCCTGCAATAGCGTAAGCCCGTTAAAAGCGCCTCCGGCGGAACCGCTACCAGAGCGGTCGTTTACAGCGCAGGTGCGGGATGGCAGCCTCGTGCTCCGCCTGGGTGATGATATTACCAGCAATATGCTGGCGCAACTTAACCTGGAAGATAAACGTTTTTCCCATATTGGTATTTGTTTTACCGAAAATGGTACGATGATGGTTTACCATAGCCTTGGGTCGGAGTACGGTGCTTATAATTTTTTACGTAAAGACAGCCTTTCCGCCTTTTTCAACCTATCCGACAATCTTTCTATAGGCTACGCTCCCCTGAATTTTGATCCGATAACCAGCCAACGCATACACGATACGCTGGAGCAATGGTACCAAAGGCAGGTCCCTTTTGATATGGATTTTGATTGGAGAACTGATGATAAGATGTATTGCAGCGAAATGGTTGCCAAAGCGATCATGCGGGGCAATAAGTCGATCTACATCCCGGTAACCGATACCCTGGGACGGCAATATTATGCCATTGACAACATACTCAAGGCGCTAGCCCCCGACACCCTGGCTTATTACAGCCGTTCCCTGAAGAAGCTATAGTTTCCCGGCAATTTTATTACATTTGCAAGGTAAAGATGCATTTTACAGCATTAAGCATTGATCCAATGAATAAATTGTTAGGTATTTTATTATTGTTTTCGACCCTGTTGTTCAGTTCCTGTGAAAAAAATACCGCAGAGAGCGTGGCCGAGCGTTTCGCCGTGGCTTATCACAATATGGACTTTAGTACTGCAAAAGCACTGGCAACAGAAAACAGTGCCAAGCAGCTGGATTTATTTGCTCAAATGGCAGAAAGCATGCCCCCGGAAGCCCGAGAGGATGCCAAAAAGGTGATTATTACCATGGGCAAGGGGCAGGAAAATGGCGATAAAGCTACCTATTATTATACGCCGTCAGACAACCCGGTACCTCAAAAGATCAACCTGGTTAAAGTAAAAGGGGACTGGAAGGTTGAGTGGAATAAAGATAAAGAAATAGAGGATGCCAAAAGAGCTGCAGCAGGAGAGACAGCCCCTGTGAACCAGCAACCGGCCTCTGCAGACTCTCCCCGCGTAGACATAAAGATCGGCAATGGAGGCACGGAATAAGACTCCCATACACGTTTATCCTTCATACTTTATCCAACATGGCATCAATAGGAATTTTCGACTCCGGATACGGGGGGCTTACCGTCTTTAAGGCAATCCGTGAGCTGATGCCGGAGTACGACTATATTTACCTGGGTGACAATGCAAGAGCTCCTTACGGCAACCTTAGTTTTGCTACCGTATATGAATATACCCTTGAATGCGTCACCTGGCTATTCGGCCAGGGTTGCGACCTGGTCATTCTTGCCTGCAACACAGCGTCGGCGAAGGCCTTACGCAACATCCAGCAGAAAGACCTGCACCGCTTCCCGGGCAAACGGGTTTTAGGGGTGATCAGGCCAACGGCAGAGGTTATCGGTGGCTTAACCAGGCAAAAACACATAGGAGTGCTGGGTACGGAAGGTACCATACAATCGGGCTCTTACCTGATAGAGATTGATCGGTTTCACCCGGAGTTGCAGGTGGTACAACATGCCTGTCCCCTTTGGGTACCGCTTATTGAAGCCAATAATTTCGATTCGCAGGAAGCGCGGGCGATCATAAAATCCGATATTGACGCTATCCTGCAGGAAGATGGCAAGATCGACGCTTTACTGCTGGCCTGTACTCATTATCCATTAATTAAAGAAATCATACAACAATTTCTCCCGGAACACGTTAATATCATCAGCCAGGATGTATTAGTGGCAGAAAGCCTTAAAGATTACCTGCAGCGACACCCGGAACTGGAAGGCAAATTGTCGAAAACAGCAGATAAAAAATTTTTTACTACCGGAGATCCTGCTGACTTTGAGGCACATACGTATTTATTCTTTGGAAACAATATTAATGCAAAGCAGGTTAAACTTGTCAACAAATAGTGAAAGTTTGCCTATTTATCTTGTGATCCATTAAACTTAAGCTAATTTCGGGCATCAAAGCACCGTTTTGAACCAAATTAAAATATGAAGATGAAAAAAATAATTCTTGCAGCAGCGTTTGTTTTATGCTCAGGTGTAGCTGCAATGGCTCAGAAATATTGTGTGATTGATTCCAAATATATCTTAGACAAAGTACCGGAATATGCCAACGCGCAAAAACAGCTGGACAATCTATCGGAAGGCTGGCAAAAAGAAGTAGATGCTAAAATGGAAGCCGTAGACCAGATGTATAAAAGCTACCAGGCAGAGCGTGCCATGCTGAATGAAGGCATGCGGGCAAAGCGGGAGGCGGAAATCGTAGCTAAGGAGAAAGAGGCAAAGGACTTACAAAAGAAATATTTTGGCTATGAAGGCGAATTGTTCAAGAAACGCCAGACGATGATCAAACCCATCCAGGATCGTGTATTTAATACAGTACAACAGTATGCTACCAGCAGGGGTTTTGATATCGTTTACGACAAGTCGGGTGGTATCACTGTTTTCTATGCAGATCCTAAACTGGACAAAAGCGAAGAGGTGATTAAACTGGTAAACAAAAAATAAGCATATATTTGCAAACCTTTAAACTAATATTATAATTATAAAACATGAAGAAATTCATCTTAATGGCGGCAGTAGGTTTATTTGTGTCGCTGGGTGTTAACGCACAGAAAATGGGTTACCTGAACTCTACACAATTATTAATGTCTCTGCCGGCTTATGAGAAAGCAGGCAAAGATCTGCAGGCCTATGCAAAAACATTTGAAGAGGCTTTTACTACCATGCAAAAAGATTACCAGACGAAAGTAGCCGCCTACCAGAAAGATTTCAATACCATGAGCGATGCTATTAAAGATGCGAAAGGTTCTGAAATCCAGTCCCTGGAAAAAAGAATGATGGAGTACCAGGAAAATTCCAATAAAAAGATCCAGGAAAGAGAAGATCAATTAATGCAACCTATTACGACAAGTATTGAGAAAGCGATTAATGATTACGCTAAGGAAAATAACTATGACTATGTCTACAAAGCAGAAGCTTTGTTGTATGCTAAAGAAGCCGACAACATCACCAAAGCTTTGATTACTAAAATGGGTGGTAAAATGACCACTGCTGCCCCGGCAGCAGCCACTACTGGTAAATAAGATTATTTTTTATAAGCAGGAAGCGCGTTTTGATCCTTTTCAAAACGCGCTTCTTTTTTGCTTTTTTAGAAACCTCATAGGTTTAAAGCAAAAACGGGTACCCATTATTTTTGTTCAAATGATTTAATATGACGTTCGGATTTCTCGGGATAAATATCCTTAATACTCACCAGGATGCACGTTTCTTCCACATCCCCGAAATCAGGGTTATTGGCCGTATCAAACGTACGCATCGTATTGCTTAAGCTCATATAACTGTTGATGAGCGGCGGCACTGCTTCTCCTCTCGATTTCACATAGTTATTCAGGGTGTTGTAAGCCGCTTTATAGTCCATCCCTTCTATCTCCTGCACAAAGCCACTTACATCCGTCCTTATGGATTCCAACAATTCGGGCTTGGCAGTTAATAAACCGTCTCTATCCGGGAAGCGGCTGCGCATGAATGCCAGGATATGGTCCCGTGCAGCCAGGTCAAAGGATTTATACATGGTGACCTTCCCAAAGAAATATTCAATCTCCGGGTTGAGTACGACCAGGGCCCCGAGTCCGTCCCATAAATTATCCAGGCTGAAAAGTGCCTTTTTTCCGCCTTCCTTGCCCTGGTATTTCGGCTGTACAAAGCTTCTGCCCAGCTCAATGGTGGTGGGCAGGTAATGCTTTATAAATCGATCTGAAAATTCAAAATAATGGGTGGTAGACAAATGAATATTACCTTGCTCATCTATAGCATCCTTACATTTTATATAGCGATAGCCCCCGATAATTTCTTTAGCATCAGGATCCCAAACGATCAGTTGCTGGTAAGCATGTTCCCCCCGGTCGTAATCGTCCAGGTCGCAGGCCAGGCCGGTACCGCCGCCACTATCCCTGAAGGCCAGTTCCCGAAGGCGGCCAATCTCCAGTAAGGTGTTAGGCGCCGTCGCTGCATTTACCACATACAGTTCATTACCCCCTTTATTGGTATATCTTAAAAATGTCTTTTCGTTGAGTTCTTGATCTAATACTCCTCTTGATATTGGTGCTATAATATCTTCCATCTATATCCTGGATTAAAAAAAATTCTTTCTAAATTTAATGCAAATAATTGATATGGTTGAGCGGTATTGTTAATTAGCTATTTGCCTGTGTGTTATGCTTTCCTGGCTCTTTTTAAAGGCGCCCTTTGGGTGAAAAGCAATAGCACAAATCCTATCAAAAAGTAGCTCGTCAGGCCGATAATGGCGTTGCGCATATCCCCGGTAACCTGTTCGATAAAGGCAAAGCTGAACATACCTAGAACGATGGACATTTTTTCCATCACATCATAAAAGCTGAAGTAAGAGGTATTGTCCCGGCTGTCTTCCGGTATCAGTTTTGAAAAGGTAGAGCGGCTTAAGGATTGGATGCCGCCCATCACGAATCCAACAAGGACTGCGATGCCATAAAATTCATAATTGGTCCGGGTAAAATAAGCCAGGATGCACACCAGCACCCAAATAAAAATATTCATCATGAGCACTTTGAAATTGCCCATTTTAGCAGACAGCTTTGCCATCACCGTAGCGCCTACAATAGCTACCAGCTGGATCATGAGGATGGCCGGGATCAGGTCCTGGGCTTCCATATCTACCCATTGTCCTCCCACTTGCTTTTTCACTTCCTTACTGCCAAATACGGCAGCAGCCAGCATTACCGTTTGTACGCCCATACTATAAAAGAAAAAAGCCGCCAGGTATATTTTCAGCTTTGGCATGGTTTGCACCTGCTTCCAGACCTTCTTTAAAGCGGAAAAACTGCCCCTGACCACATTTTTACCTTTTGTGGCAACTTTATCAACCACAGGTTGTGAAGGCAATATTTTAAAAGGGATCAAAGCCCAACCCAGCCACCAAATACCCACAATCAGAAAAGAAACCCGGGGACCCCAACTATCATCATTTTGACCAAACCAGGCTTCATGCTGGAAAACGAACACCAGGCAGATCAGCTGGCAAATCACACACCCGATATAACCATACGCGAAGCCTTTGGCACTTAGCGCATCTTGCTCGCTTTTTACGGCGATCTCAGGAAGATAGGCATTGTAAAAGACGAGACTGCCACAATACCCGATCGCTGCGATCACGGAAAGCGTAATACCCCACTCCACTTTCCCGGCAGTGAAAAAATACAGACCCATACAGGCCATTGCCCCTATAGTCGTAAAAAACTGCATATACCGCTTCTTATTTCCTTTAGAATCCGCCATTGACGACAATACCGGGGATAAAATGGCTATGATGAAATAAGCAAAAGCCAGGGCATAATTGAGTAAAGCGCTGTTAATGACCTCCCAGCCAAAGAAATTCACCTTGTCTCCATTGGACGGATTTTTGGTAACCGCCACGTAATAAATGGGAAATATAGTAGAGGTGATTACCAGGTTGTAGGCCGAGTTGGCCCAGTCATACATAGCCCAGGCCCTGTGTAATTTTTTCTTTTCCTGTACGGGAATCTGTTCCACTCCTTGCATTGAATAAAAATTTAAGCAACTACAACTCCGGGATCGCGCTCCCGGCTTACTGCATACAAACCTAAAAAGGTGATCAAGCCGTTTAAAATGATGAGTTCTACGCCAAATTGATAGACCGTGTACGTTGATACCAGGTAATTGATTACGTAAGTCAATACTGGCGCCAGCAAAGTAACTGCAAGGATGCTGTACCGCTGAGTGATCGCTCTCTTCGTAAAGATGCCGAAGGCAAACAGTCCCAATAGAGGACCGTAAGTATAGCCCGCCACTTCCATAATCAGGTATACAATCCCCTTATTATTGATCGCTTTGAAAATCATAATCAGTATAAAGAAAATGACCGTAAACGTAAGGTGTACCCCCATTCTTATTTTCTTTTTACGCTTTTCGTCCTGCGCTTTATTACCACCCGTCGCAGGACTACTGCCATTGAAATTTAATATATCGACACAGAAAGAACTGGTTACCGCCGTGAGCGCACCATCTGCTGAAGGAAATAAAGCCGAAATAAGACCGATCACAAAAATAATGGTGATGACACCCGGAAAATGCCCTTGAAGGGAAAGCGCAGGAAAAAGGTCGTCGCCCATCACGTTAGCCCCGCCTTCTGCCAGCACGAAACCGACCGGGTTGGTATAGAAACCGCCTTCTTTCTGTGCGTAGAGGTACAACAGCCCCCCCAGGAACAAAAAGGCAAGGTTGACAAACAGTAAGGTAAATGAAAAAGTGATCATGTTCTTTTTCGCATTTTTCACATTGTCCACCGAAATATTTTTCTGCATCATTTCCTGGTCCAGGCCGGTCATGGCAATGGTAATGAACATACCGCCGAGAATTGTTTTCAGGAAAAATGTCTTGGAATTAGGATCCAGGTTCAATACCCTGGTATAGTCACGATCGGCCAGCTGGCTAAAGGCCTGGCCCATGCTCAGGTCCATTTTGGAAAGGATGAAGCCAATACAGGCAACTAAACTCAGGATCATGAACGAGGTCTGCAAAGTATCCGTAATGACGATCGTTTTCACCCCCCCTTCGAAGGTATAGAGCAAAACCATCAATAAAAGTACCGCAGCAGTCACCCAAAACGGGACGCCCATCTGCTCTAATAAAAAAATCTGCAAAACGTTCACCACCAGGTACAACCTCGCCGTCGCTCCGATGCCCCTGGAAATGATGAAAAAGATGGATCCTATTTTATGCGCTTCTGTATTGAACCGCTTCCCCAGGTAAGTGTAAATAGAGGTCAGGTTCATACGGTAATAGAGCGGCAGTAAAATACCGGCCACTACGAAATAGCCGATAAAAAAACCGACCACCATCATATAATATTCAAAGGCGCCATAAGGGTAGGCCCCGGTAGTCATTTTACCTACGGTACCCGGGACGGATATAAAGGTAACGCCACTCAGGCTGGTCGCCTTCGGTATGATCGGCACCAGCCTGAGTGGCGTTACCTTTATATCCGTCCCGGGTACCGTAGGTAAAATGACTACCGGGGCCTACCCT
>CAXYKQ010000228.1:0-4690 GCA_964277835.1 uncultured Edaphocola sp.
GAATTGTTTGGTGGCTACAACTATAACCTGAACCTGCACAAGTGGAGAAAATTAAGGCCATATAGTTTTATGGCGGGTTTATTGCCCAACAGCCCGGCCATGCAACGCCTGAAATATTACCTTTCTATCAAAGACATCGGGCAGTTCTTCCTGAGTACTACAGGGGGCATGAGGGCTTACCAGCTTGCCGACCTCGTAAAAAACCAGGATCTCGGATCAATCCGGAAGCTGACAAAACCATTCCTGGAGCCCAGGAAGTTTACTACTGATTATGAAGGTTTATTTTACTATGACCTGAAATACTCTGTTGGGGCACACCATGTGTACCATGATGATATCTGTGCTATGAGATATGGTGTGGAGATGCGCTACCCTTACCTGGACCACGAGCTCATAGAGCAGGTGTCCCGGCTACCTTTGTCTTACCGCTACAACGGGCGGTATACAAAACCACTTTTGAGAAAGGTAGCGGCAAACTACATCTCACCGGATAATCTCCAGATGAGTAAAAAAGGTTTCTCGCTGCCCCAGGACCGGGTGCTGGAAAGCAATAAGGAATTACAGGATTTTGTAAACAAGCAGATCGCCTACCTGAAAACTACCGGTTTATTTGAAGCCAAAGCTATTGACAAAATTGTGCGTGAAGGCAGGCAAAGGCATTATTACCTGTATACCTGGCAACTGGTATCTACTGCGATTTGGATGCAAACCTATCTGTAACCCTCTTTTATAACATTTCCATAGCTAAGGAATAAAGCTTAATGGCTACTTTTGTAATACGATAAATACATGCATATTTTTGCATTTTACTTTTAATTAATACTATATACATTTTGATAGAGAATAAGAATATCCTGGACCAGGAAGTGGACGCAGTCCTTATAGGCCTGGTACAGAAAGACCAGACGGAAAGACAGGTAAAAGAATACCTGGATGAGCTGGCCTTCCTTGCCGATACGGCAGGTGCGAAGGCAGTGAAACAATTTGTACAAAAACTGCCGCATCCCGATAGCCGTACTTTCATCGGAAAAGGAAAGCTGGAGGAGGTAGCGGCCTATGTAAAAATGAAGCAAGTGGGTCTTGTGATCTTCGATGATGAGCTTACCGGTTCCCAGATCAGCAATGTGCAAAAAGAAGTAGGCGTGAAGGTCGTAGACCGTTCGGACCTGATCCTCGACATTTTTGCACGGCGCGCACAAACGGCCCAGGCAAAAACGCAGGTGGAATTAGCGCAGTACCAATATATCCTGCCCCGTTTGAGAGGGATGTGGAGTCACCTGGAGCGCCAGGGAGGCGGTATCGGTTCCCGCGGACCGGGTGAGACGGAGATCGAAACGGACCGTCGTATTGTAAAGGACAAGATCAGCCTCCTGAGAAAACGGCTTTCAGAAATAGACAAACAATCGCAAACTCAGCGGCAAACGAGAGGTGAGTTTATCCGCGTAGCATTGGTGGGTTATACCAACGTTGGTAAAAGTACCCTGATGCGCGTGTTGAGCAAATCGGACGTATTTGCCGAAAACAAATTGTTTGCAACCCTGGAAACTACCACCCGGAAAGTAGTATTTGATCAGACGCCTTTCCTCATGAGTGATACGGTCGGGTTCATCCGTAAGCTACCCCACCACCTGGTAGAGAGCTTTAAATCGACCTTAGACGAGGTAAGAGAAGCCGATATCCTGCTGCATGTTGTAGATATCTCGCATCCGCAATATGAGGACCAGATTGGCGTGGTGGATAAAACCTTACAGGAAATCGGGGCTTTTGATAAACCCATCATATTGATCTTCAACAAGATGGACCAGTACATCAAGCAAACCTTTGATGAATTCCTGAGTGAAGAAGTAAAGGAAGACCTGTTAAAGCAACTGTACCGGAGATGGGATAACCTGACCCATGGTAATGCCCTGTTCATCTCTGCGCTGGAATTATCGAATATCGAAAGATTGAAAGAAACGCTTTTGCATAAGATCAAAGAGCTTTATAGCATACGTTACCCTTACCTGAACAATTTTTATTAATACCAAGAATAGCAGTATAATGAGCAGCAAACTCTCTGTTAACGTAAATAAGATAGCCACGCTCAGGAACAGCCGTGGTGGCAATAATCCCAACCTTTTACAGGTAGCATTAGATTGTGAACGTTTTGGTGCGGAAGGCATTACGGTGCATCCGCGCCCCGACGAGCGGCATATCCGCTATGCCGATGTGTACGAATTAAAGCAACACCTGAGTACTGAGTTCAATATTGAAGGGAACCCCAAAGAAGATAAATTTGTGCAGCTGGTACTGGACAATAAGCCCGCGCAGGTCACCCTGGTGCCGGATGCTACAGATCAGCTCACTTCCAACCAGGGCTGGGATACGATCAAAGAGCAACAGTTCCTGCAGGACATCATCCCCGTATTTAAAAAAGAGGGCATTCGTGTGTCTATATTCGTGGATCCTGTAGCGGCAATGATTAGAGGCGCGAAAGCCTGTGGCACGGATCGGGTGGAATTGTATACCGAAGCTTATGCAAAAAATTATACTGCGGATAAACATGCAGCAGTAGCGGACTATGTGCTGGCGGCAAAAGTTGCTGCAGAAGAGCAGTTGGGTTTAAATGCAGGACATGACCTTGACCTGCACAACCTGCAGTTCTTTGCACAAAGCCTGCCTAATCTTTTAGAAGTTTCGATCGGTCATGCACTGGTAAGCGATGCCTTATACCTGGGATTACAAAATACGGTAGCTATGTACCTAAGATGTTTGCAATAATTCGCGTCTTTATATAAATAAGGTTTGAGCGGTATCGCTTAACAGGAGGCTTATGAATAATTTAAAATTTTTCTTCCTGGCGCTTTGCTTAGGATTACCCGCATTTCGCGAAAATGCTGCGGCCAGGATGTTGCCCAAAAACAGTATTGGCATTAATACCCTACAGGTTATTAATAACCATATAGGGTTCGGCGCTTATTACGAACGTTCTATTGATGCAAATGACAAGTTTAGTGTCATTATTCCTGTTTCCGTCGCCTGGGAGATGAAGTCGGCGGACAATAGGTATGCAGATACGGCTAATAAAGGAAATAACAGTTCGCTGTTCTTCAACCCGGGCATAAAGTTTTATCCTACGGGGAACAAGAAATTCTTCAGCTATGCCATAGGCTTTTCCGTTTTTTCACATATCGGCGCTGCAGAGCGTATCTATGGCAGTAAGGCCCCGGATTTGCCTTATTCCCAGCAGCAAACATACCGCTTCTCTTCGGCAGGAGTGCTATTGAACAACTATATCAATTTTAAGATCAACCGGAATATTTCCTTTGGTTTTGAAATCGGTATCGGGCCGACCTATTTTAATAATTACAAGCAGAAAGGCACGAGTACAGTGGTAAAGGGCGGGATTACAACGATCCCCAATATCGCTTTTCAATGCGCCTACCGGTTTTGATTGTGAAGCTATTTATACGAATCGTACATTAAGCACGTTAAATAACATAATCACCTCATTTAAAGATATATGAATATGAAAAAAGTAATACTGGGACTTTCTGCTTTGGCGATGGCCTACAGTGCCGGTGCACAGCAGAAAAATTTCTTTAAAAACAATGTAAAGTTCTACCCTTTGTCTGCTTTTGCCTATGGCGGTGTCGGCCTGGGATTTGCTTACGAGAGAATCATGGACAATGAAGGCAGATTGGGGCTTAACCTGCCGGTATATCTTGGCCTGACCAATGCGGAAGATAATGGTTTTGGAGATGTAGGTACCAATACGACATTTATGTTTAACCCCGGTGTCAAGTTTTACCCGACCGGACAGCGCAGGGTGACTTATGGTATCGGAGCTTCTTTGTTTGGCTCTTATGGCAACAGGAATGGGTATGTGTATGATTTCAATACCAGTACCAGCCGTTATATGGAGCGGAACGAAGTGAGAGCGGGTATGTTAGTGAACAACTCGGTACAATTTAATATCGGCCAGAAGTTTAACCTGGGCCTGGACCTGGGCTTAGGCCCAAGCTATTTAAACCAGTATAATAATCGCACTACCGGTATCAGCAATTCCGACGGGATTGAATTTATGGCCGTTTTCGGCTTTCATTTAGGTTTCCGTTTCTAAAGCACCTATCATGCATATCAAAATAAATACGGCAATTTTCCTGGCCATTGGTTTGAGCAGTCTCAACGCCGCTGGTAAAAAGCCGGAACCATTACCTCATAATCACCAGAACCATCCTGCGGCCAACGTCGTGCGGTTTTCTCCGGTATCGGTTTTTTATGGGGGTGTGGGCATGGGCTTGTCTTATGAACGCTTTATAGATAAAGCACAGAGAGTCAGCTTCAACCTGCCTGTTTATGGCGGACTCAGAAATTATCTGATCAGCTCTTCAGGAGGCGCAGTGGAATCCGAAAATAATTTCAGTATTTTGGTCAACCCGGGTATACGTTTATACCCGCGGGGGCGCAGCCGGAAAGTGGTATATGCCATCGGCCCTTCGGTATTTTTAAGCCATGGTACGGAAAACGGGTACCAGAGCGGAAATGATCCTTTAGGCGCCTATGTGGAATACGCAGAAGGAACGGAGACACGTATAGGTAGTCTGATCAATAACAGTCTTTCTTTTAATATCTCCCCGAAATTTAATGTAGGTATAGAGGCCGGGTTAGGCGTGAGCTTGTATACCCGGTTGAAAAATAATACCACGCA
>CAXYKQ010000229.1:0-7979 GCA_964277835.1 uncultured Edaphocola sp.
GATAAAGACGGTATGTTCAACCAGAACATGGATTTTTTGCCATTAGGTAACATGACTTATGATGTGTATAGCGTTTCCGGTCAGGGCACCGGCGGTTCCTTTCGTCCTTTCCGGAATGATTTTGGAACCGTGTACGATCCCGTAGTTACCTCTGGCGAAAACAAAGAATTTCAATTGAATGTGGAAGCCGGTTTTGGACAGATCTTTGAAATTGGTGCGGATGGCAACACTGCCCGTACGAACCAGACTTCCGGTCCCTGGGATGAGTACCAACGGCCTTTTACAAAAAATAAAGCAGGGAGCCTTTACGAGAATGTTTATTTTAAACAGGCCGGAGAGCTTACGCTGACTGATCCTGAGTTCTATGCCTCCATTGGTCATTTCGGGCCGATTAGCGGTGCTGCTACCAAGAATATACCGCTTAAAAAGGCAAACGCGGAAAAGAAAAGAGATCCCAGGGCGAACCTGGTTAGCTACTTTACCGCCGCTGAGGCGGAGAAGTTTGGTGTAGCTTCCTCAAGGGCCTTATACAGCTACCAGTCCAATGGTTTTGCAAACGGCGCCGATGCCCCTAAAGACAGCATCGCAAGGATTGGCGGTGCAAGAAAAGCCTATCACCTTTCCGAGATCGTACAAACACAAACCGATGGTCGCCGCTATGTATATGGTATTGCGGCCATGAATACGCAACAGCACGAGTATACCTTTGCGGTCAATGGCAGCCCGGACGCGGACGGACTGGTAAATATAGGAAACGGTGAGAATACAGCAGACAACGAAAGCGGGACGGATCATTTTTTTACCAAAACATCAACCCCGGCTTTCGCGCACAGCTATTTGTTAACTTCGGTATTGTCTGCTGATTACGTGGATGTAACCGGCAACGGGCCAAGTGACGATGACCTGGGTACCTTTACCAAGTTTAATTACAGCCGCAAAGAAGCCAATTATAAATGGCGGGCGCCTTACGAGAGCAATAAGGCACAATATAATGAAGGTGCTAAATCGGACAGTAAGGACAATAAGGGGAATTACCTGGAGGGCAGCCGGGAGCAGTGGTTATTGCATAGCGTTGAGTCTAAGAATTATGTAGCGGAATTTTATACCAGTGCCAGAAATGATGCAAAGGGTGCAGATAATGTGGGCTCTTCTTATAAACTTGATTCCATTAAATTGTATAACAAACACGAACGATTTGTAAGCCCGGCAACTGCCGTACCGGTGAAGACAGTGATTTTCGATTACGATTACAGCTTATGTCCCGGTGTGCCTAATGCCATGGGTGGCGGTAAATTGACCCTGAAGAAAATTTATATCCGCTATGGTAATTCTGATAAAAGCATGATCAGTCCTTACCAGTTTCAATATGAAAACAACTATCCTTATGCCTTTGGTAACAAAGACCGCTGGGGTATGTATAAGCCTAATGGCAGCCCGAGCAATGTAGATTTTCCTTTTGTGAACCAGAACGACACGAATATTCATAAATATGCGGCTGCCTGGTCTTTGAACCGGATTAAATTGCCCTCTGGCGGTACGATCAACATAAAGTATGAAGCAGATGATTATGCTTTTGTGCAGCATAAAGAAGCGACGGAAATGTTTGTACTGAAAGGGATCGGTAACAGCGAAAATTATAACCCCGGAAGCCAGTTGTATATTAATAAAAATACACCTAATAACTACTTTTATTTCAAAAGAGAGGCCACCCGGGAAAATCCTAATGTTTCTTTTAAAGACAATTACCTGAAAAATGATAAGATACTGTATTATAACGTAGCGACAGAGCTGACGAAAAATAAAACCAAAGAACCCATAAAGGGTTATGCAGAGGTGGAAGCTGTCGGGATCTGTGCTAATGATAACGCTTATGGCTTTGTGAAATTGAAGCCGGTTACGCCTAACAAAGGGGGCGCGTTATTGAACCATGCTACTTATACGGCCATTAATTACGGCCGCTATTACCTGCCGCATATCATTTTCCCGGGAAGTGACCCGGATAAGGATGGCATCGCCAATATCATTTCCGGTATTATGTATTCCATAGGCGAACTCATCCAGTTCTCTAAAAACCCGGTGAAGAGAATGGTAGAAGAAGGGAAGGCTAAAAATGTGGACCTGGCCGGCTCCTACATTCGCCTGAACAGCCCGGGGCTTAAAAAGAAAGGGGGCGGACAAAGAGTGGCGGAGCTGAGCTTCAGCGATAGCTGGTCTAAACTGGCCGGCGGCAATAATTCAGATGCCGCTTATGGTAAACGGTACCATTACACGATCGATGCCGGTAACGGATTCCAGATCAGTAGCGGTGTGGCTAGTTACGAGCCTTTAGTCGGTGGCGACGAGAATCCATTCCGTATGCCGGTCGATTATGAAGCACAAAAAGGCAGTAACTGGCCTACCAACGAACCGGTCGGACTTTACCAGGAGTTGCCTTTAGGGGAGAGTCTTTACCCGGGGCCTGTGGTGGGTTACAGTAGAGTTACCGTAGAGAGTTTGCATAAAGACCATGCCAAATCGGCCCAGGGGGTAGATATACACGAGTTTTATACCGCTAAAGAGTTCCCGATTAAGGTTGAAAGTATGCAAAAGCAAACATTAGAGACAGAAGATACTTATGGTTTTACCAAACAAAAAGTGGTCTACAGGGCTGCGCAGGGTTTTGCTTTACGCTTCAACGATATGCATGGCAAGCCTAAGCGCAATGAGCACAGAGTGGCTAAACCTGGTTCCAATACTTCCGAATTGATCAGCTATACCCAATACAATTATAGTCGTAACGGCAGCGAGCTGAATAACGAAGTGCCGGTGATGGCCTACGATCCGGCCAGCCAGAAGATGAAGCGCATGACCAAATTGTTAGGCGTGGAAAGCGACCTGACCATCGATACCCGTGAAAAAACAGAGCGGACCAAAACGAATACCTGGCTGGCTAACTTAAATGTATCTACTTTAGGACCCTGGCCAATCCCGATTCCTTTACCTTATACGTGGAGTGGTAAATATGAAAACGATTTCAGCTCTGTGGTCGCTACGAAGGTGATCCAGCAATATGGCATCCTGATGGAAGTGGAAACATTCCAGGAAGGAGCCTTAACGACATTGCGCAACGAGGCTTTTGACCCGGTAACCGGGCAGGCAATCATTACTTCGGTGAATAATGAATACCGGGACAAAGAATATTCGGTAAACTACCCGGCTTACTGGGGGTATAAGTCCATGGGCGGAAGTTATGAAAATACCGCATTTGAGGCTACTTTTGACAACCTCGCAATCGAGAACCATCAGGCCATTATCCCAACCACAAGTGCGCTCCCTTTGAAAGTGGGAGATGAACTTTACATTACCTACGATTACCAAGGATTTAAAGAGAATAATGTATGGGTAATGGAAAAGAGTTTCCTGAATCCTCCTGTGCCTAATCATTGTAAATGTATCGGTGGCTATTACGAGCCCAACCCTTTGAAGTATCAAACCACTACAAGTGTCTATTTTAACGATGCAAATATACTGGATACTATTCCTTTCCCTTTTCAAGGAGCTCCGATCTCTCTAGACGGACCTTTTGTAAATAATGTAAATGGATTTAAATATAATGTGAATACCTACCCGGATTGCGGTGAAACAAAATTGATATTGACCCCGAGGTACAAATACTCTTTTCCGCCGAACGGGAACATTTCTAATGTGAAGATTAAAGTAGTCCGTTCCGGGGCTAAGAATATGCTGACCGAGTCGATCCAGAATTATACCGCACAGGAAACACCATTTGATAATAATAGTTTGCTTAAGGACGATTTAAATAAGCTGATCAATATAACAGCAAAGGAATATTCCAATCAACAAAATGCTGTTTTGCCAAAGTATGACAGTGTTATGAATCCTGCGGGCTATGATTCATTAAATCCTTATGTAAATGGAACCATTTCGGTTATGAGGCTGGTGAAGGAATATGCCTATATGAAGAACAGGGATTACTATACCACTACCAACAGGGACAAAGGCCTGTTTAGCGCCAAAAGTTTATGGCGTGCCGCGGACAATTCGGAGGAGTGCCGGCTTGTCGATTTATATTGTATGAAGCAGGAAGCACTGGTACAGCAAAACTCCTGTAGTGAAAATAGTTATTTGCCCAATCTTTATGGGCCTAATGTATATGTCTGGCATTTCCAGGCCTATTTGTCCCCGCAGGATGGCGCTGTAAATAAATACAACTACTTTGGTCCCGGCACTACAGATCCCAACTGGGTGGTAGCACGTACCGTCACCAAATGGTCGCCCTGGGGTATGGAACTGGAGAATAAAGACGCTACCGGGAACTATACTACGGCGCAGTATGGCTATAACGAGCAGTTGCCTACCGCATTGGCGCAGAATGCCAAACAACACCAGATCCTGTTTGAAGGTTTCGAGGACTACCAATTATTACAGGCTAAAAACAACCTGCTGGAACATTTCATCAATCCTTTCAAAAACCTGTTTGCCAGCTCCGGCTTATCCCAGTTATATAAGCTGTTCAACACAACAGGAGTAAACGGCTTAAAACTCTCTAAAGTTGCGGCACATACCGGTAATTACGCTTTAGAAACAGGCAGTAGCAGTCATACCCTCAGCTTTAATATCACCGATACGGATATTGACCAGGGAACACCAAGATACCTGCCGTTTAGCTTTACTTATGGCAAAAGCTACCTGGTTTCTTTCTGGTACCGGCCGGTAAGTCCTGTTGCGAATGCAACGGTATATGGCACTCCTTTGCCAGGCTTCATAGCCAAATCAGATATTATCGAAGGTTGGCAACAATTTGAGGGCAGGTTAACGATGACCAATAATACAAGTGTCACTCAATATGATCTTGTGCTCCCCAGAGGCGCATTCATAGATGATATCAGGATCATGCCACTGGAGGCCAATATGAAATCATTTGTATACAACCCGGTCAACCAAAAGCTCATGGCTACCCTGGACGAAAACAATTTCGCCTCTTTCTTCGAGTACGACCAGGAAGGCAACCTCGTGCGGACAAAAAAGGAAACTGAAAAAGGCATTATGACTATTTCAGAATCAAGAAGCGCTAATCCACAAACTACTAAACCCGGATTCTAATTATGAAAAAATATGTAGCAATCATAAGCCTGTTATTGATGAGCATTACTGCTCAGAGCCAGGAACTGAAAATGGCCGATTTCAGGGCGGCTTATTCAAAAGTAAAAGGACTGAAACGATATGGATACGTAACGAAAACGACCGGCATCTTTCCAAACGGCAAAAGCGATCAGACCACAACCACCTCTTATATCGATATGGATAAAAGTTGCCTGGCTTATAAAAGTGACCTGGAGCAGGTCATCCTGACGCCCAAATGGTTTTATAAAGCTAATTTCCAGGAAGAGTTTGTAAGTCTTTTCGATGTAAATAAGTATAAGCAAAAATACCCGGGCCGT
Organism: uncultured Edaphocola sp.; assembly: GCA_964277835.1. Lineage (GTDB taxonomy): Bacteria > Bacteroidota > Bacteroidia > Chitinophagales > Chitinophagaceae > Edaphocola. The sequence continues at coordinate 5,442 of CAXYKQ010000229.1, forward strand.
ATAGGGGATTTAGCTGCAGCATTTAAGTCTACCATTGCTGTCGATTACATTGATTCTGCTGTTTCCCGTTATGGGAAATTGAAGTCGGCAAAGAAAAGCGGCAACCTTTATGTATTTGAATTCGGCTTCCCGGAGGATAGTTATCTAAAATCCCTGGTTTTTAAATTTGATAACCAATCGGGGTTGCCGCATTCGATGACTATGCGTATGGGTACAGAGGATGATTACGGCCGCAAAATGGATATGACGGTACTTTGTGACGGCTACACGCGCAACTTTTCAGATGATGTGTTTAATACAGCACCTTATTTCAGCGTAACCGGCAGTAAGGCGGTGCTCCTGAAGTACAAAAAATTTAAGCTGACGACTATTCTTTAAAATTTTTAATCCATGTTTCCTCTTATAAATTAAACGTTATGAAATTGGTAAACACGATCCATAAATATTTTGTAAAGCTATCCGGCTGCCTGCTGTTATTCCTGTCGGCTACAGTAAGTGCGCAGACCTTTACTTTTGATACCCGTGACCAGGGCGCTGCGCATACCGCTTTACAAGTGCGGCAACAGGGCGGCGGTTTTCCCGATACGATAGATGTGCACCATGACAAATGGGATGACATCAGGAATATGGGTTCCGGCTGGCGCAACGTGATTAAATTTAAATCCCTGCAGTCCTATGTCCGTTTCTCCGTCTTGCATAAGCCGGGTTTTAAGGTGACCAGTCCCTATAAATTCAAGGTGACCTACCAGCTCAGGGGTTATGCTAACCCTTTGGACACTAATTCCTACACAACTCTTTACGATACGCTGTCGATAAGCTATAGCCCGGATTCACTGGCGGCTTACCAGGACATCAACCTGAAGCGCTACAGCGGCTTTCACCGGCTTAAAGTTGTTTTTACCGCACTCTATGAAATCCAGAATGCCAGTTCACCGCCTGTGTTAGTGGATATGACGCCTAATGCCTATTTCGACAAGTTCAATTTCCAGGTAGAAGCCGGTATTATTCCCCAACCTTATATCAAGCAGGTAAGGGTTGGCTCTGCCTACCAGTCCGTATATGGCATTGCGGCCAATGCGCTGAATATTGTAAAAGGCACAGCGAACAATAATGTACTTCCCGTTAAATGGAATGTGGCCGGCCTGAATATAGATGCCGATGCCGGCCTGACCCCGGTAAACTATGAATTGGAATGGTTGTATGTCGATAACTATAAAGTAAGCCCCGGTGACTCTGTAGTCACTGAAAAAAGTCTGAATGCCCTGCAATATGACTTTAAGCATAACAGCACCCGGGTTAGCGTAACGAAAAACCATTTCGATATTCCGCTGATTTATCAAAAAGGGTATGTCGTCTACCGGGTCCGGATGGTGCGGCCGGATTCTGTATTGTACCGCTATCCTGTCTACGGTCAATGGAGCATGCCCGATGAATCCGGCAGCCTGGGTAGTTTATCTGCCAATCATTATTACAAAATAGCAGACCCTCATTATAACGACTCCCTGAACTGGCAATACGCTATTTCTTTTGCCGAGCAGGGTAAATACAAACATGTATTGAGTTACTACGACGGGATGCTCAAAAACAGGCAAAGCATTACCCGCTTCAACAGCACACCCGGTAAGCTGATCGCTACCGAGCAGGTTTACGACCATGAAGGCAGACCGGCGCTGAGTATTTTGCCTACACCGGTAAATAGTCCCGGCTTCAGGTACCAGTATGGATTAGCATTGAACTCGGCTACCGGCTTGCCCTACAAGGCAAAAGATTTTGACCATTTAGCCAACTCCTGTGCAGCAGGTGACGTATTGATCGACTCGCTGGCCACGGGGGCACTATCACGCCTGTATTATTCCTCTTCGAATACAGATACCGCCGGTTTCCAGAAATTTGTTCCGCATGCCGAAGGTTATCCTCTGGTGCAGACGATCTATTCTCCCGGCTTTGAAGATCGGGTGGAAAAGCAGGGTGGCGCCGGCAGGTTGTTGCAGATCGGGAAAGGCCATGGTACGAAGAATAATTATGTAAGCGCCGACCAGGCAGATCTGAACCGTATGTTCGGCTTGAACGTAGGCTTGTCCGGCTTTTACCGCAAAACCGTTACCAAAGATCCTAATGGCCAGCTTTCCCTCAATTACACCGACTTCAGGGGTAAGACGGTGGCCAGTTCTTTAGTCGGCATACCCGACACTACTTCGCTGGCTTTACTGCCCAATACCAATGTGCCGGATACTACTTCTTTCGAGGAAAACCATCTTGCCGGTATGCAGCAGCAATATATTGGTAATGCCAAAATACTGGACAAAGTTTATTTTAATGACGTAGCCGGTAATAACCGGTTTAAGTATACCACGACCTTCACGCCTTTCCCGACTTATTGCCCGGATAAATTTTTATCCGTTGAAGCCAGGTATTGGTACACCGTAGCCGATGAATGCGGAACAGTACAATTGAAAGATACCGGCAGCCTGGGTATTACCGGTGTGGTCAACACAGCAACCTTGCCGCCACTTTTGGGCGCTACGAAAAATGTTTTTC
>CAXYKQ010000230.1:0-6679 GCA_964277835.1 uncultured Edaphocola sp.
TCAAACCCTTCAATGCCCCGCAGGTAATCCAGGGCCTTTTCTTCGGCCGCATCGGGCTCGTCTGCTATTTTTTTCCAGTAGCCGGCCTGTTGCCTGTATTGCAGCCCGGTGTTGCTTAACCGGCTGCCATAGCTTTCCAGTTTTGTTCCTTTCAGCAATCGCTCCAAAGCGCCGGTACGTGAAGCCACCTGTTGCTGTAAATATTCTTGTAAGGCTGCTTTTTGCTGTAGCGCGGACAGATCGAAAGTTTTACCTAATCGATGACCGGCATACTTCCCCATAAAGCTTTGCAGGCCCTGTAAAGTGTCCAGCACAGACTTGCCTTTGAGCCCGGCAGTGTTCAGTTGACGAATAAAAGCTGAATCTTTGGACTGGCGCATTAAGCTGTCCATACCGGGGCTTTTCATAGCCAGGTATTGCCGGTATTTTAAAGAATCGGTTTGTTGGAGTTTCGCTCTAAGGCGCGCTTCCTGCTTTTCGAGCTTTCTAAGAAATAAAGCATTGGTCGCTTCCAGTTTGCGGTAGTAGCGCCGGCTTTTTGCCGCTTTCTTTTGCAAAATAGTTTGCGCAGCCTGCTCTATAGCCAGGCTGTCTTGTGTAAATACAGGACCGAAATCAAGCTCCTGCGCAGGGGCGGGCAAAGGAGCATATAAAAATAAAATAACTAAGCAGCAAAAGCCACTCAATAATGATGTTTTTAACAAGGCGGTTACAGTTAAGGTTATTGCGGCGAAAATAAATATAAAAAATCAAGTCACCAATACGGGAACGTAAATAAATTGATTAATTCCGTAAAAGTTGAAGTGTTGATCCGTACATTCCGAGGTTATTTCAATAAGTGAAAAGCCCGGCGGAATTTCCACCGGGCTTTTCGCTTGTTGAAAACATTATAGGGTTTTCAACTATAGTTTATTCACTTTTTGCATCCATTTGTAGCCAGTGGCATCTTCAAAAAGGATCAGGTAAGTACCGGCACTCAGTTTATTCAGGTCCAGTTCCTGCACCTGTCCCTGCCCGGCCGCCTGGCCGCTCAACAGGATACGGCCCAGTACATCCACCACCAGGTATTTGCTGCCTTTGCTCAAGCCTTCCACTTTCACAATACCATTAGTAGGATTAGGATATAATTTAAAACCTGCGGGCTTAGGTTGATTACCAATACCTACTGTAACCTGCATTTCCAGTATATTGCTGGCTATATATTGGGAAGCGGAGCAGAAGTTAAAGCCTTCTGCCGTTACCTGTATATTTTCCCCGTTCAGGAAATCGGTACCGGCCACGCCCGTCCAGGTAGCATTAGTTGCTCCCGGGATCAGGGTACCGCTTTTGTACCATTGGAAAGCAGGGCTGGAGCCCGCCGCATCATTGAGGGTGGCGGTAAACGTTACGGTCTGTCCTGTAGCTATAGCGCCGGAAGGACTAGCCGATGCGGTAATGCCCGGGTTTGTATTATTGATCACATTCAGGCTTAAGGTCGTGGTACTGTCACAGGCATTAACCGCCGGAACAGTGTACGTTGCCGCGTTGGCGCCTCCGGCTGTAACCGTGATACCGTTCCACACGATAGGCAGTTCTTCTGAACAGATCGTATCATATACGGTTACTGCAGCAGTTGGTTTCACCGTAATGGCCATAGTCGCATTAGCCAGGCAGCTGCTTGAAGCGCCCGGGGTAAAGGTATAAGTACCCGATGCGATATTGCTTACGGTAGCCGGGCTCCAGGTACCGCTGAACCCATTCAGGGAAGTGGTGGGAAGCACCGGAGCAGTTGTGCCCTGGCAGAACGGAACAACCTGGGTAAAGGTCGGGATGATCTGGCCGCTCACGTTGATGCTTACCGTCACCGGTATGGCGCATGGGAAGCTGCTTGAAGGAGTAAAGGTATAAGATCCGCTGGTTGTATTGCTCACTACCGCCGGAGACCAGGTGCCGGTTACACTATTATTGGAAGTGGTCGGCAGCGTTGGCGCAGTGGCACCCGAACAAATATCAGAAGGCAGGGTAAAGGTCGGCGTGATGATAGTACTTGGTAAAGTAACTTCCAGTGGTCCTACCCAGTCAGAATAAGCGTTAGCACCACATACTGCGCGCACATACATTTGTAAGGTAGCATTTGTAGTGGTGTTCGTGAACTGGTAGGTATTTGCACCGGTAACGCCGGTGACGGAAATAAGGGTACCTGCATTCACCAGGCTACCGACAGGTCCGTAGCTGATCTGGTAATTGGTGCTCACCCCATTACCCTGCCAGGATAACAAACCACCTACACAGGTTGGGTTGGCAATGGATAAATACCCGGGCAATTTACAGGTCTGGTTGATATTAGGTACGATACTCACCGCCAGTACATTAGTTACACCCGCGGTAGTACCGGTTCTTTGGATCACGATGCTGTCAATTTGTTTATTCCTGTTGGCGGTACTGATCACGATAGCCGAATCATGCATTCTCGGGCCACCAGTGCTCGTACCTTCCAGGACGTTATTCGTTCTGTTGATCCGGCCCAGGCCGCTCACCACGACATTAGTATTGCTGGTGTACCAGTCTGCGAAATTCATGGCCTGGGTTTGCGTAGTGCCGTCCGCGAAATAAACGATCGCGTTGAAATTGCCTATAGCACTACCGCTGATTCCCATAACATACACTTTATTAGCACGTTTGGGCGCTAAAAATCTTACTGCGGCGTTCGGAGCGCTTAAAACCTGGCGTAAGGAGTTGTTGCCGGTGTAATCCGCCAGACGGTATTTACGCACGCCATTCTGGATGATCCTGTCATTAGGTACTCCATAGGTAGGAAAAGCCGCCGAAGCCGTTAACTGGTAATCTTTGGCCACCAGGGCAAAACTGGCCCCGTCCACATCATTGTTTGTAGAGTTCAATGCAGCACCGATACCATTCGCGATCACGTCCGCGTTAAACTGGCCCAGGGAAACGGGGGTAAGCGTATCGAAAGGAGTGCTGAAAGGAATATTGACCCAGGCACTCGTATCGCCTGCGGCGCAGAAAGTACGGATATAAAACACGTAGTTGGTGGCAGGGTCTAAGGTCGTAAAGTTAACCGGGGAAGCTGTTACGGTAGCATTCGCAGCGAGACCGGTAGCGCCGGATCCGGGTAAGGTACCATCTGTTCTTAATTCATAAATGTAATTCGTCGGTGGGTTACCTACTGTTGGCGCTACAAAAGATACACTCGCTGCAGTTGGCGTCACCGGGCCGGAAATAGCCAGGTTTACCGGGTTGACACAAACACCGACAGGAGATACAACGGTAAAAGTATAATCCTCTGCTTCGCCGTAGCTCAGGTTATTACATGCATGCATGGTTGTACTGATATAGTAGGCAGATCTTACCCTCATCCGGGTGTTGCCGGGCAAAGCCGTTAAAGGCACCGTGATCGATCCTGTAATTGTAGCAGCATTGACTGTTGAATAGTTAGCGGTAAATACTTTCTCGGTAGTCTCATCAAAAGCACCATCCTGGTTCCAGTCTATGTAAATGCTCCTGTATATAAACTGGCTGCTTGTAGTCAGTGAGAAGTTAACCGTATTACCCATCAATGCAGACACCGATTGGCTCAGGTATTGGTTGTAAGAGCCCGAACCGGTTGCATTATTGGTAATATTGGTCAGACCGTTAGTTGTGGAGAAACTCGTGATAAAATAAGAGGTACCGGTTGTGGAAGTCGGGGTACAGTAGCAGGACGTGGGTGCATTAATACCTACACTGATTACATTGGAAGTGGAACTGAGTGTGCTGCCGGTACAGGTCACCACACAACGGTAATAAGTTGCTGCTGATTGTGCATGTGCATAGGTCGCCGTAGTGGCGCCGGTAATATTGGTAAATGGTCCCGTCGCTGCCGTAGCGGATTGCCACTGGTAGGTAATGCCCGGCGCCGCAGTAACACCGGTAAGTACCAGGTTGAAGCTGACGGTAGGACAAACAGAGGTTACAGAAGAGGACGCAACGCCGGTAGCCGGTGTGCCGTCACAAAGAGTGGTAAAATTGCGTACTAAGGTCCAGACACTACTGTCGGACGCACTACACAATGATTTGACATAAGCATCATAAGAGGTAGCAGATACGAGGCCGGTAGCATTAGCGTTGGTAAGTGCTGTAGTACCGGTGGCGGTAGCGGCTACCGCGGGTGCGGTATTTGGGTCAGCACCGGCGGCTACCACTTTCCAGCGATAGTTAGCCGGCGTGGAGGAAGATGCGGTCCAGGTGATCGCCGCCGTGGTAGCGGCAGCTGTTACCTGCACATTTGAAGGGGAAAGGCAAGTGGCATTATTGGTCACCACCAGGGTGTAATCGGCATAACGGCCATAGCCATAGGTACCACAAGGAACGGCTCCGTCATTGGCACCACCACCATTTGCCGACCGGGTCCAGATACGCATCCGGTAATTGCCGGAAACAACACTTGGTGGTACGGTGATGTTACCGGTATAGGTCTGCGGACTATTGGCGATATAAGCCGGTAAAAACAAAGTTTCGCCTGCATCCTCAAAATCATTGTCGTTGTTAAAGTCAACAGCAATACCGGTAGAGGCCCAGCCTGTGATGGTAATGCTCACGGCCGTAGATACACCCGCTGTTATGGGCACATTCTGGCTCAAAAAATTACCGTAAGCGCTGCTAAAAGAAGGACTCTGGGTATAGGTGCCGATAGTGACCTGGGTCATCCCCCAGCTGAAATAGCCATTAGGGTAAGACATTGAACAATAAGGCGCTTGCGCCGACGCCTGGGTCATACCAAGGCCCAGGAAACCTAAAGTAAGCGAAAGCAACTTAGGCTTAAAAAAATTGAATAAATTTTTCATGCTCATAAATTAAAATTTTCAAAAAAAGGATAGGCAGGCCGGTTACACAGCACAGAAGGGCACTTGTTAACAAATACCCAAATAATAGACAACAATTTTAAGCATTAAGTTGGTAAAATGCAAGAAATACAGGTATCGTTTTTAAGTTTCTTTAATTTACAGGAATTTTATCTAGTCAAACAAACTGTTTCCGAGGAACTTAACTAATCGCGCAGGAAAAAATAAAGCACGTAAAAAAGGCCTTCTGAGTATCAGAAAGCCTTTTTTTTAACCAAAGTATTTGAAATTTATTTTTTTGCTTCAACAGCAACGCGTTTTTCTTTGATACGTGCTGCTTTACCGAAACGCTCTCTTTGATAGTACAGTTTCGCACGACGCACCTGGCCACGCTTATGTACTACAATAGATTCGATATTGGGAGACAAAACAGGGAATAAACGCTCAACGCCTACACCGTCGGAAATTTTACGAACAGTGAAAGTAGCCGTAGCACCGGTACCCTGACGTTTGATAACGTCTCCTTTAAAAGACTGGATACGCTCTTTAGTACCCTCAATGATTTTATAATTAACAGTTATATTATCACCAGCTTTAAAAGCAGGGATTTCTCTCTTTGTAGTTAATTGTTCGTGGATAAATGCAATTGCTGCTTCCATTTTAATTAATTTTATTGATGTAAATCAAAAATATTTATACCAAAGCCTTAATAAAGACTATGAAATTATTTTACTTCAGCTACAAGGTTTTTGAAGCTTTCAGGTTGGTTCATAGCCAGTTCAGCTAAAACCTTTCTGTTCAGGTTGATTCCTTTTTCATTCAACTTGTGCATGAATACAGAATAACTCAAGACTTCTTAACGAACCGCTGCATTGATACGCGCAATCCACAAACCGCGATAATCGCGTTTTTTCAACTTGCGTCCTACATATTTATAGCCTAAACCTTTTTCTAAAACGTTTTTGGCAACGGTATATACGTTTTTACGCTTACCATAAAATCCTTTAGCTTGTTTAAGGATTTTCTTTCTTCTTGCACGTGATGCAACTGCATTTACTGAACGTGGCATAGTTTATCTAAATTAAATACTATTTTAATAAAATTGTTTTCTAAAACATACCTCTTTTACAGAGGGAATCTATTGCTTAGCGCAATCTCAACATTCTCTTAACCAATGGCAGGTTTGCAGAGTGGATCTCTACACTACCACGCAGGTGGCGCTTACGTTTTGTAGACTTTTTAGTCAATAAGTGACTTTTATAAGCTTTAAAACGACGGATAGAACCATTACCGGTAACTTTAAAAGTCTTCTTAGCTCTTGAGTGTGTCTTTAACTTTGGCATAATTTCAAATTTCGGACTGCAAAGGTATATTTTTATTTTTCTTCTACCAAAATTTTTAAAGAAATATTTTTCTAATCCTTTATCCAGGCTTTAACGCTTTCCTTTTGGTAATTTAGCCGCTACCAGCTCCAGCGAATCCAGGACCAGTTGCCGTACCAGTTTATCCGGCAGCGAACCGTCCAGGATAAGGGTATTCCAGTGCTTTTTATTCATGTGATAACCCGGCAGGACAGCACTGTAGGCTTCCCGCAATTCCAGGGCTTTATCCGGGTCGCATTTCACATTCACACGCTGCGGCACTTCCTCTAATGCCATAAGCAGGAAGATCTTCCCGCCATACTTAAACACGAGCGTATCCGGACCGAAAGGAAACGACTCCTCTACCCCCTCCTTCAGCGCTGTTACGTAGGTTCTTAATGCTTCTATATCCATACTTAAACCGCTTTTGTTCCCTTGTAGCCCCACTCTAGCAGCCAGGCAGCTATTTTTTGCTTATAATCTCCCTGGATCAGGATG
>CAXYKQ010000231.1:0-3223 GCA_964277835.1 uncultured Edaphocola sp.
GGTCAATATAGACTTTGCTATCTGCCGGGCAATAAAACGGGCCCATAGCTTCATGTCCCTGTCCGCAAGCGGTAGCTGTCGTCCCGGTAAATAATCTGAGTTTAGGCGGTTGATAAGCCGCATCGGCCTGGCGGAAAATACCGGACCAAACGTCTTCTGTACTGGCCAACACCACGCTTACCAGTTGAGCCGTAGTATCATTAGGGTCTGCGGGATTGGTATAAGGTTGTTCCGTGGTTGGCCCGGAAGAATTATTGTTCATGACATCCCCTATAATCGCAGTCGGACTTTTTCCCATTAATAGGCCAATAACCACCAGTACGACCACGCCGAGTCCGCCACCAACGACAGCTTTACCACCGCCGCTTCCGCGGCCATCTTCCACATTATCACTTTGTCTTTCGCCTCTCCAGCGCATAAGTATATGATTTAAAATTCAGTAATATTTGGAGGTAAAAATAAAGATGTTTTCGCGATAAACAGGCAATTTTTTAAACTTCCCGATCGTAAGGGGCAATGAATGAGAAAGTTTTCAGATCATATCGCCATAGCTTACCAACCTAATGGCACTTTATGCTGGTCTTTAATTCATATATTCTTTTATAAACCTTTAAAAAAATCCGACATGAAAAAACTATTGTACACCGCAGCGGCCACATTTTTGATGGGAACCAATATACCGACTCAGGCACAGATAACCAACAACCTCCAGGCCTATTATCCCTTTGGCGGCAATGTCCAGGATCAAAGCGGCAATGGCAATAACGGGCAGATTGTGGGCAATGTAACGCTTACCCAGGACCGCTTTGGAATTACTGATTGCGCCTACCAATTTGACGGCGATACCGGAACCTATATCAAAATTCCGCCATCTGCCAGCTTTGCTTACCCTGGCGGCGCGTTCAGTATTAGTTTGTGGTATAAAAATGCAAGTGCCGCGCCCGGAGACCTGGAATGCCTATTCGGCGCCAATAACGGCAACGTGACTATCGGTAATTATGCTTACCTGCTCGGCTTATACGATCTCAACAGGATCAACTTTAATACCTCCTGGGAACCGGCAAGCTCGGTGAACACGACCGTCTGGAATCACCTTGTAGGTATCTATGACAACGGGGATTATCTGATTTACAAAAACGGCGTTTTAATAGACAGTACTCATAGCAACCTCGTCACTTACAACAATAATACCATGATCATTGGGCGCCGTTTCGAGGGTTCTATCGATGATGTAAGATTCTATGACGGAAAAATAAGTTCCGGCATCATCAACCAGTTGTATGCCTTGCAAAGCTCCTGTGCCCCGACTTCCATCCCGGAACAGCAAATACCCGGCATTAATCTTTACCCTAACCCGGTGCGGCAGGATCTGACCCTGGCAACCAGCCTCCCCTTACACGGGGCACGGATCATTGTTTATAATATGCTGGGCCAGGTGATTACCCAACAGGAACTTGACGGCAACCTGATCACCACCCTTAGTTTATCGGATAAAGCACCAGGTACTTATATAGTAAAAGTACAAGATGGCAGTAAAGTACTCAGCACTAAAATTATACAGAAATTATAAATCAGAAATGGAAGGAATAAAAAAATGAGCCGACCGTTAGATTGGCTCATTTTTTATGTTCAAAAAAATTTTATTTACCCCTGTTTTCAACCTACTCATCTATATCGTATTCTTTGATCTTACGGTATAAAGTTCTTTCGGAAATACCCAGCTCATGAGCGGCATCTTTGCGTTTTCCCTTATGTTTCAGCAGGGCCTTGATAATAAATTCCCGTTCACGGTCGATCAGGGAAAGGGACTCTTCTACCTCCTCGTGATCATGGATATCGTTACCGTGGTTAATAATTACAGGGCCGTCGTTGACCGGGTAGCTCACAAAAGGTTTTTGCTCCGGCACCGATTGCGGGTTATTGTAATTATTCATCGCCGGCGGTAGTGAAAATCCCTCGCCAGATACATTACCGGGGTTACTTTTAGGCATAGCATTGCCCATGCCTTGTTGCTGCAGCAATTCAAACAGTAGTTGTTTGATATCGTTGGAGTCTTTCCTGAGATCGAAGAGGAATTTATACAGGATCTCTCTTTCCGTCGAACCGGACGCAGTATCATTTCCCGAATTCGGGCTGCGCATCGGTGCATCCGGGGCGGCCGCGAGCATCGGCATGGTATTACCAGCCTCGGTTTTCGGCAGAAATTTATTCAAAGCCGTTGCGTTCACCATTTTTTCTATAGACAGAACAGAAATCTGCTCTGCCATATTTTTTAGTTCCCTTACATTACCCGGCCAGGGGTAATCAGTCAACATCTGGCGCGCTGCTTCATCCAGCTGGATGGGCGTGGTTTTATAACGTTCCGCAAAATCGATCACGAATTTCCGGAATAATAAATAAACATCTTCTTTGCGCTCTCTTAACGAGGGCACACGGATAGGCACTGTATTTAACCGGTAATAAAGGTCTTCCCTGAATTTACCTTCTTTGGTCAGCTGTAATAAGTCTTTATTAGTAGCTGCAATTACCCGGACATCAGCTTTCAGCACTTTAGAAGAACCCACACGCAGGTATTCTCCGGTTTCCAGCATACGCAATAAACGGGCCTGGGTGCCTAAAGGCATTTCCCCAATTTCATCCAAAAAAATTGTCCCCCCGTTCACGCTTTCAAAATAGCCTTTTCTCTGGTCACTGGCACTGGTAAAAGAGCCCTTTTCATGACCGAATAATTCCGAATCAATCGTACCTTCCGGAATCGCGCCGCAGTTTACCGCGATAAAAGGATTGTGTTTACGGGCGGAAAGGTTATGAATAATTTGAGAAAAAACTTCCTTACCTACCCCACTTTCCCCCATGATCAGTACGCTCAGGTCAGTATTAGCCACCTGGGCCGCTACTTGCAAGGCATAATTCAAAGCAGGATCATTACCTATAATACCAAATCTGTTCTTTATTGCTTGTAAATCCATCTTAATTAATTGAGCTGATGCATACAATTAGCTAACGAGCTACTGTTTCGATCCATTAATAATCCTGGTGTGGCCACAAGGGCATCATTCAATCAGCTAATCGCTACAATTTCGCCGATCAGCGTACCACTCGTCGCCTCATTTATCTTCACCATCACATAATCACCCTTTGTCAGGTCCCAGTCGCCTTTAGGGAAAACGCTCATACGGCCCTGGGTTGTTCTCCCGCACCAATGCGCGTCGCTGCGTTTGCT
>CAXYKQ010000232.1:0-7084 GCA_964277835.1 uncultured Edaphocola sp.
CTTGAAAACCGTTGTCTGTAACAGGACCGGGGGTTCGAATCCCTCTCTCTCCGCCAGCTTTTGAAGCCCGACCGAAAGTCGGGCTTTTTTGTTGCCGGGGTTTGAGGGGTGCCGCAACCAGGCAGTAATTCAGGTGATCTAAAATATACCTGTTGCCTCATTCGGGTTGCTCAGAACCCGAGCTTGCGCCATAATGATAATTTTTTCCTCGTTATCGTATTTATGATTACGTTGTGATAATTTTTTTCGCTGTTGCAGTAATTTATGCTTAATTATAGAAAACCATTTTTGAATGCAAAACGTCGTTATAAAGGAAGCCGATACCCGTACACTATTGAAAGATTATATAAAGTTCCCTTTCTCTTTATATAAGAATCATCCATACTGGGTTCCACCTTTAATCGCTGATGAGCTTAAGACTTTTGATGAGCAAATTAATCCATCATTCGACAATGCAGAAGCGCATCATTATTTAGCATATAAAGGGGGTAAAATAGCTGGCCGTATTACTGCTATCATCAATTGGGCTGAAGTAAACGAATCCGGGGATAAAAAGGTGAGATTTGGCTGGTGGGATGTTGTTGACGATATTGACGTTACAAAGGCATTGCTGGACAAAGTGATCGAACTGGGGCGCAGGCATCAACTCGCTTACATTGAAGGACCTATGGGATTTTCCAATCTCGATAAAGTGGGTGTGTTAACTGAAGGTTTTGAACGTGCGGGAAATATGGCTACCTGGTATAATTATCCCTATTACAAAGATCATCTTGAGCAATTGGGCTTTGTTAAAGAAAAGGAATACTACGAGAGCCGGTTTTCATTTTTGGACATTGATCCCGAACCATTTTTCAGAGCTGAAAAAGCAGTAAAAGAGAGGTATGGATTCAAAGCTATAAATTTTACCCGGTCAAAAGACATTATTCCTTACGTTGACCGGATGTTTGACCTTTTTAATGAAACGTATGCTAAGCTGGCATCCTTTGTTCCCGTTACTGACAGGCAGAAAGAGTATTTTAAAACGAAGTATATCCCTTTTATCCATCCTGAGTTCATAAAATTTATAGAAAATAAAGAGGGTGAGATCATTGCATTTTCGATTGTGATGCCTGAACTATCGGAAGCTTTTCGCAAAGCAAAAGGAAAGCTGTTCCCGTTCGGCTTTTACCATATATATAAAGCCCGGAAAAATGTCAAGGAAGTTTCTTTTTATCTTATCGGTGTTGATCCGCGGTACCAGAATAAAGGCGTAACGGCCGTTGTTTTCAGTGAATATTACAGGGTGTTTCGGGAGAAGGGCATAAAAAGTTGTATCAGGACTCCTGAGTTAGCGGAGAATCACGCCATACACAACTTATGGAAGCATTTTGACCCGGTTGTTGACAGGCGAAGAAGAACCTATAGAAAGGATTTGTAAGCCTGGTACAAAATGGTTGCCTGATCGCTGCTAAAATAATAGCCCGCTGCATCAGGCAAAGAGCAATTATTTCCTGTAAAGGTGATGCGCCCGTCATTTGCAGATATGCCGGGAAATTTTTCTTACCTGTTTTTTGATGATTACTTACTGATCCGCTTCAAGGGATTGAATCCAGGAATCTTTTTACAGGTTGTGATCGCAGTGTTATTTTTCAGGCATCACGATTTAATAATAATAAGAGAGTGTCGGCTGAGAAAGGCCGGTAGATGAGTCCTCCCGGAGCGTTCTACAATTCCATTTCTCTACTATTAATGTCGATTTTTTATTTTTCATATATAAATATTTGACGCAGCGTGTAAATTGGTTAATATTTTGCCAAAAGGCTGCTGAGTTGGTTATATTTGCATTTTTACAAACGCTTTCATTGTATGACGTTTTTATCTCCATCCAGAAAAAATACCCTACTATTTTCGTACCTCTTGTGTGTTAAAGGAGCACTTTCACGCAACCCAAACCCGATGTGAAGATTGTAAGCACAACCTGCAGAACAAGGCGCGGTCTGTTGCGATATTTCCTTGCTGACCCATACGCACTAAAACACTTTGCCTGAGCCTCACTCTGTTTTTATAGAACAAATCTGTTGTTATTTCAAAATTGAGCCAAACGATGAATCTGTACTCCCGGTATTTACGCCTCCCATTGTTGTTAACTTTTCTTATCGCCGCTTGTGTGCAAAAAAACTTTGCACAGCAAAACATTGATTCCCTGAAAGCCGTCCTGAATGCTGATTTACCGGATACCGTAAAACTTCATACCCTGAACACGCTCATGGAGCATATAGATATGGAGGACCCCGAATTTTATAGTTACAATGAGCAACTGAAACAAGCGGCTCAAAAGCAACTTGCTCAAAAAAATATAAGTGTAACGCAAAGGAAAACCTTTACCAGCTACATCGGCAACTATTATAACAACCTAACCGTAAACCCGCCCAATAATGATTTTTCCCTAGCCTTGAAGAATATTGAAAAGGCAATAGAAATATATACCAGCCTGGGGGAAGCAGAGAACGTGGCGGAAAGTACCTTAAGTAAAGGTATCTGTTACAGTAAGATAAATATATATGACCGGGCGGTCTTGGCCTATTTCGAAGCATTAAGCTATTTTGAGAAGCACCAGATGAAAGAACGTATCGTTTATACCAACCATCTTATCGGAAGCCTTTATTTCTACCAGAAAAATTACACTGAAGCGATTAATTATTATAAAAAGACACTGGATTGGTATGCCGCGCAAAATGCCTCGGACCGGGACCCTTATTTACTGAGTCAGTTGGCCAGTGTCAATAGTAATATCGGGAAAGCCTATATGAATCTGGGGGAATATGCGGAAGCGGAAAATTATATAAAATCTGCGGTCAGGCAGGCTAAAGCGTCAGGAGAAAATTTCATGCATGTGATGACCCTGGCTGCTCATGGTCAGCTGATGCATGCCCTGAAGCGGGAGGACCAGGCCCTTATTTTTTATAAAGAAGCATTGAGCAGATCTGCAGACGATCTTACGAAGGCTGAAGTCCTGACGCTTATGGGAGACCTTTATTTATCGCAAAAAAATTATAACAGTGCTGAGCGATTGTACCAGCAGGGTTTAAAGAGTGCGGAACAGATTCATTCTATTAAGCACATGATCAATATCAACAAATCTTTGTATGAATTATACAAAGCAACCGGAAGACCCGGTCAGTCATTAGCCGCTTATGAATGGTACACGCAACTGAAAGACTCAACAAAAATTGAGGAAGCCAGAAATACGCTGAAAGAAAAACAGCTGGAATATGAATACGAGAAAAAGGAGCTATTGAGCAAAGTAGCACAGGAGCAAAAACTGGCAGCGCTTACTATTGAAAACCAAAAGAAGATCGCTAAAAGAAATATGCTCCTGTATGGCGTTATCGCCGTGTCTCTGCTGCTGGCTGCAGCCATTATTTTCCTGGTTAAATATTTCAGGCAGAAAGCGATCATCACTGCAGGAAAAAATGAAGCGTTAAAGCAACGCTTATTGTTGGCGCAAATGAACCCGCATTTTATCTTCAATTCGGTTGATAACATACAGAGCCTTATTTACAGCAATAAAGACGATGAAGCAATCAATTACTTGACGAAGTTTTCCAAGCTTACGAGGCAGATCCTTGAAAACTCCAGGGAGAATTACATCAGCCTGGAAGAAGAACTGAATATGTTGGACAACTATATGACGATTCAAAAACTTCTTTACAACAACAGTTTTACACACAGTGTGACCGTGGAAGAGGGGATCGACCCTGAAACCATATTGTTACCGCCGATGCTCACCCAGCCGTTTATCGAAAATGCGATCAGGCATGGGTTGAAAAATAAAATGGAAGGCGGCAAGGTTCACGTTCATTTTTACATGCAGGATAAGCAACTGTTTTTTGAAGTAACGGATAACGGCACCGGGCTGGTAGAAAAGGAAAAGGTCGAAGGGCAACGTTCTTTATCCACGCAAATAACCAGGGAAAGGCTGGCAAGCATTACTGCCAGGAAAGAAGTTCCCATTCATACCTTTAATATCACCGGGCAACACAATTTCATACAAGGAGTAAAAACCTTTTTTGAAATTCCTTACATTTACAATCATTAAGAGTATGCTTAGAGCAATAATAATAGACGACATAGATAATATCCGCCAGAAAAATATGGCGGTTATCAGGCAGTACTGCCCTGATGTTGCCATTATTGCGGAAGCAGATAGTGTGGCATCCGGGGTGGCTGCTATCCGGAAATATTTACCAGACCTGGTATTCCTCGATGTGGAGATGGGAGACGGGACCGGCTTTGACCTGTTACAACAGTTGAAGCCTATTGATTTTAAAGTTATTTTTATTACCGCCTTCCAGGAGTTTGCCATCAAAGCATTTCGCTTCAGTGCTATAGATTTCTTATTGAAGCCAATAGATCCTTCAGACTTGGTTGAGGCGGTCCGGAAGGCCAAAGAAACCTTAAGTAAAGAGATGCTGGAGTTACAATTCAGCACACTACTTTCCAATATTGAACGGCCCAGGAACCTGCAGAAGATCATCTTAAAAACTTCGGAAAGAGTTTATTCGATTAATGTACAGGATATCATCCGCTGTGAATCAGAAAAAAATTACACAACGTTCTACATGCTGAACGGTCAGAAACTGCTTGTTTCTACTACCCTTAAAGAATATGAAACGCTGTTACTGCCTATGGGTTTTTTTCGGACGCATCAATCGCACCTGATCAATATGCTCTATTTTGATCATTATGTGAAGACGGATTCGGGCAGCATTATTATGAAGGATAAAACAGCCATCCCGCTCTCTGTGCGGAAGAAGGAAGAGTTTCTCAATTACCTCAATTCGCTCTGATCATAACGGACATCCCCGTATCAGGAACGAATTTTAAAAAAGTGTTGACGGATTTTCATTTGCCAGAAATAATATCGTTTAGCTGGTTATTTTGCAGCTTTAATTTATTTCAAATCAAAATTAATCGACATGATTTCAAGAGTAACAATGAGTCTAGCAGGTATCCTTTCTATCCTCTCTGCCTGGCTGCCCTGGGTTAATGTAATGGGCCTTTCCCAAAACGGTTTTTTAGGAGAAATGAGGGGAAATCCCGGTTTGTTTTTCGTTATTATGGGAGCTATAATTTTAATTATGGGGTTGGTGAATAAAAAATGGACGGCTATTATTGCTATCATTTTTTCTCTCTTAGTAGCTATGCTTGGTTTAAAATATTACAATGATGCCACTACCGGGGATGCAGTAACTGTAGGAGCTACGGCAGGCTATGGAGTTTATGTCATGATCCTCGCGGGCCTTATGGGCATTGTTGGTGGTATCATGCGCTTTACGGTAAAGAAAAAGGTAATGGCGGCATAGGTTTTTATGCTTTATAAAAACACAACAGAAACAATAATTAAAATCATTTTACCACAATTATTTTATCAGTAGTATGAAAAAGTTAATCTGCGTCTCGGCTGTGCTCCTGACCACTCTTATGGCCTGCACGGAAAATGAATCGAAAACGGAAACAAAAGAGGTAACGGTAAATGAAACGCCTGCAGCAAAAGCCGCCGGTGTCAACGAGGCGGACTGGGAAGTAAAAGAAGTGTCGGGTATCGTGAAA
This sequence comes from uncultured Edaphocola sp., assembly GCA_964277835.1. Taxonomy (GTDB): domain Bacteria; phylum Bacteroidota; class Bacteroidia; order Chitinophagales; family Chitinophagaceae; genus Edaphocola. Next base: position 5,593 of record CAXYKQ010000232.1, read on the forward strand.
GAACTTGAGATGCCGCCGTTTTCGGTAAAGCTGCCTAAGGATGCTAAGATTGAAAAAGATACGAGCAGTCTTACTCCGGGTCTCCTGGTGACCTTCCCTAATAAATATGAGCTCAGGATTCAATTCAAAGAGCATGCGTTGATGAGCCAGGACCTGGCAAAAGTAGTTGCCGATTCTAAAAAAACAGATACTGAAACCGCTCCGGGAGAGAGCCCGGTAAAAATAGTCAGCGAAAATGCAAACGGGTATATTTATACCAAAACCTTCACGGATGCCAACGGGCAAAGCGTGGCAGATCCTGTCAGCCATTTCTCCTATTTTATTAAAGATAAAGGAGACAGCTATATCGTGATTGACGACAGCAGGTTTTCCGGGATCGTGAATAACGAAGGCGAGGTTTTTTCGGAAGCCAACACCAAAAAAATCTGGGATATTGTAGCCGGTTCTGCAACCTTTAAATAATAATTTACCTTACAGGGGATGAACCAGATTCCCTACAAAATTAAGAAGATGAAAAAGTACCTGTTACCTTTAACGGTTATTTCGGCGCTATTACTCCAGGCTTGCGGACAGTCCAAACCTTTAGAAGACCGGAAACTACAGCAATATGATCTTACGATCACCATGCCTCAAACCAGCGATACACTGGAATTCCAGGATTTTCACGCTTCCGGTACCGACACAGAATTGTCCGACTATGATTTTTATATCGGTGATGCGCGGGTAAGTATGGCAGAGATAACTGCGGCCGCATATCCCACAGATACCGCTATGCTGAAAGAAGCGGTGACGAAAAGTGCAGACTTCATTGAAATGATCGAGATGAAGCAATTGAAGAATGGTGCATTCGGCGCCATCTTTAAAATGGTGGGTTCAGATGGCAGTACGATCAAAAATTACCTGTTCTACTTCAAAAAAGGTAACCGGTATTTTAAAATGGAGCCGATATTCAACACTGAGCTGCGGGAACTGGATCAACAAATGGCTGCATTTGAAAGTCTCAAATGATTTTCACCTGCACCTCTTAGAAAAACTGTATACGGTTTATTATCGTTGACAAACAAATAAAAAAATACAAATCAAATTTAACATGAGAAATTTAATCACAGCAGCAGCATTGGTTATGGCCACTTTTATTGCATCCTGTAGCGGTGCGGAAGCCGGCGCAGGCACCCATAACGAGGCAGAAAAGACCACGAAAACAGAGACTGCGGCCCCTGGCAAAATGAATGATTTGATGGCTATGCTGGATGGTACGGAAGGATGTGCTCAAAGAGCTGCCGATGCTTTCTTTAGCGATAGCTTAAAGAACAGCCTGGATGAGTCTAACAGCCTTACATTTGCCAACTACAACATGATGGAGGCAAAGGTTGTCGCTGTGGAAGGACAATGTTGTACTATGGAAGCAAAGGCAGGAGTGACTACCCGTAGCTTTAAACTTTGCTGGGAAGGCGATAAAGTAACCGGTGTAGAAGACTTGGGTATGAAATAA
>CAXYKQ010000233.1:0-2693 GCA_964277835.1 uncultured Edaphocola sp.
AACACAGGTATCAAACTGATCGTCGATAACACCTTCGCGACACCGGTGGCCCAGCAACCCCTTAACCTCGGCGCCGATATCGTGATCCACAGTGGCACCAAGTACCTGGGCGGACACGCTGACCTGGTGGCCGGACTGGTCGTGGTGAAAGACGAGCGCCTGGCAGAACAGCTTAAGTTCACGCAAAATGCTACAGGAGCAATCCTTGGCCCTAATGATTGCTGGCTGCTCATCCGTGGAATAGAGACCCTGAACCTGCGTTTCAAACAACAATCTGCCACCGCCTTGCAGGTAGCCCGCTTCCTGGATGCTCATCCCGCCATTGATACCGTACATTACCCCGGCCTCAGCAACCATGCTCATCATGCAGTCGCCGCAGTACAGCAGCATGGCTTATTCGGAGCGGTAGTTTCTTTTACCTTGAAGGAGGACGAGATTGCGATTGCTAACAAAATAGTGAGCAGTACAAAGTACTTTAAACTGGCCGAAAGCCTTGGCGGGGTAAAAAGCCTGATCTGCAGTCCCCCGCAAATGACGCATAAATCCATCCCTCGGGAAAAGCGTTTAGCCGCAGGCGTAAAAGATTCTTTGATCCGCATCAGTATTGGCATTGAAGAGCCGGAAGACCTCATCGCAGACCTGGAGCAGGCGCTGGCAAAGGCTTTAAAGCAAAATGTTATTGATACAATACGAGCAGAAGCCTTGGCTTGATATTTAACGTATGTCAGCGTGTTCAATCTCTTAAAAAAATAGCCAACAAATAATGGAAAATAATAAACAATTAGTGATCGGCCTTTTCGGATTTGGAGTAGTAGGAGAGGGCATTTACAAGGTACTTGAAGATACAAAATCGCTTAACGCAAGTCTGAAAAAAATTTGCATTAAAAATCCTGAAAAACAAAGAAACGCACCTGCTGCATTATTTACTACTGATGCTGATGAACTGCTGAACGACAGTTCCATCAACGTGATCGTCGAATTGATCGATGATGCGGATGCGGCTTACAATATTGTCAGTAAAGCCATCAAAGCAGGCAAATCTGTAGTCACGGCAAACAAAAAAATGCTGGCCAATCACCTTGCGGACCTGATCGCTTTGAGAGATGAGTATGATGTTTCTCTATTATACGAGGCGGCTGTGTGTGGCTCGATCCCGGTGATCAGGAATCTCGAGGAGTACTATGATAATGACCTCTTGTCTTCTGTATCTGGTATCGTGAACGGCTCAACCAATTACATACTTACCAAGATGACCAGCGAAGGGCAGGACTATCGAGAGGCCCTGTCCGCGGCGCAGGCTTTGGGTTTTGCAGAGAGTGACCCGACACTTGATGTGGAAGGCATGGATGCGGTTAATAAACTGACGATTATCCTGAAACATGCTTATGGTATTGATGAGGTGCCTGATGATATTCCCTATTGCGGGATTACGCAGATCAAGCCGTCTGATATACAATATGCCAAAGAAAAAGGGTACCGGATAAGATTGGTTGCCCAGACAATTCAGGGAAACGACGATGCCGTTGCCGCATTTGTACTCCCGACTTTTGTAAGTAAAGAGAGCCAACTATATAATGTCAATAACGAATTCAACGGGGTGCTGATCGGCAGTAAGCTGGCAGATGAGCAGTTCCTGTATGGTAAGGGTGCCGGGCGTTTTCCAACCTCATCCGCCGTATTAAGCGATATCGCGGCCTTAAGATATGGTTACCGGTACGAGTACAAAAAGTCACGGTCATTGGTACAACTCAGCCTTAAGAACAATACTTATCTGAAAGTGTATGTAAGCTTCGCATCATGGGACGCTATAGACCAGGATCAGTTCGTGGATATAGAAGAGGTCTACAGAAGTAATGGAAAAAATTATATCGTGGGTATTATTGATGTGAATATCCTGTTCAATACAGAATGGTTTTACGATAAGGAGGTATCCGTGGTACTTGTGGAGGTGTGTACCGAAGATAAGCCAGGTGGACAGGCCAAAAAGCTAGCTGAATTGTACGTATAAATTTATTGACCCACAAAAGTGATTGTCAACCTTTGTCTTGGTTAACTAAATACCTGCACCTTTCCTGATTTTTTCATGTTTTAAAAATGGCTATCTCTAAACAGGAGTAGCCATTTTATTTGAGGTATGTGTATGCTTTTCGGAGCATATTGATGCTTCCTTAATAAAAAAAGTTGGACACCGGGGGCATCCAACTTTTTTACTAAGCTAATGAATTATTTTTTCATCGAGTTTTTAGCCTCAATGCTTAAGGTAGCGTGCGGCACCGCACGCAGGCGGGCTTTATCGATCAATTTACCTGTTTCGCGGCAGATACCGTAAGTTTTGTTTTCAATACGTACCAGTGCTTTTTCCAGGTTGTTGATGAACTGTACCTGGCGTGCGGCCATCATGGATAATTGTTCTTTCTCCATGGCACCGCTTCCGTCTTCCATACTGTTTAAACGGTTGTCTGAATCATCTCCGATCTCATCTTTCCTGGAAATCAGGTTTTGGTAGTAAGTCAGGTTATCTCGTGCTGCTTCAATTCTTTTCAGAATTAATTCTTTGAACTCATTTAAGTCTTCGTCGCTATAACGGTAGATGGGTCCTGTTTGCTGTTCTGGCATATCTAATACGGATCTGGTTTGCGGGCTAAACTCTTTCATGATACTTCCTGGTTTCTCTTTGGGAGCTGCCTTTTCTA
>CAXYKQ010000234.1:0-6738 GCA_964277835.1 uncultured Edaphocola sp.
CCAATCACTTTCATACCGGCATTGATCTTAAAACCAATAATAAGGGAAATCTGCCCGTACTGGCTGCTGCAGACGGCTATGTCAGCCGTATATCCGTTTCCCATTCCGGCTATGGCAATTGTCTCTATTTAAAGCATGCTAATGGTTACACAACGGTTTACGGGCACCTCAATCACTTCGTGCCGGAGCTTATGAGCTACCTCCGGCAACAACAATATGCCCAAAAGAAATGGAATGTAAATGTGGAATTGCCTGCGGGTACCTTTAACTTTAAACAAGGGGAGCAGATCGCCTTTAGCGGGAATACCGGCGGTTCTACGGCACCGCACCTGCATTTCGAGATCCGGGACAGCAAAACGGAAGCCGTAATTAACCCCCTGCTTTTTGGCTTCGCAGTGCGGGATAATATCGCGCCCAAAGCCAAACAGATTGCCTACTACAATGCGGAAGATTTTTATGGCACCCCACCCATATTCGTTACCCTGCCGGCAGCCCCTGCTGGCAATTACCGGCCTTTGCTCACTAAACTCCCTCTCGCTAAAGTGTTTGCCGGCGTTGATGTACTGGATTATGTCAATGGTAGCCAGAACTGGCTGGGGGTCAGGAACCTGAAATTATATGACGGGGAGCAGTTACTTATTGAAGTTTCGCTCGAAAAGTTATTTTTCAATCAAAACAGGGCGATTAATGCCTATGCTGATTACCGTACTTACAAAACCAGGAATAAATGGTTCCAGGGAATGTACCGGCTCAAAAATAATCCCCTGGATGTTTACCGCAATATCCGGAACAACGGCACAATCGACCTGAGTGATGGTAAAGTGCACCAGGTACGTATTGTTATGGAAGATGCATTCGGTAATATCGCGACCATTAACCATAGCCTGCAATATGCTGCGCCCGATCGTCTCCCGGCACCCTGCAAAGGCCGCTGGATTGCGGGCATGGACAACCATTACCGGCATTTCAGCAACCAGTTGTTTCTCGATCTGCCTGCCGCCTGCCTTTATGATGATGTTTGCGTAGCCGTAAAAGCAAAATTGAACCCGAAAGGATTATCCGCTACTTTTGACCTCCTTTCCGAAAAAATTCCCTGCCATAATTATTATAAACTTGGTATAAAACTACACCGCGAATTGCCGGGACATTTAGCCTCTAAACTCGTTTTTATCCATAAGGTTCCTAATGCCAGCCTGCCGGGCAGTAATAGCCAGAATGCACAACCTGCAGAACTGGAGGGTGGCTATGCGGTTGCCAAAGTACGCAGTTTCGGTCAATATGCTGTAGGTATTGATACAGTCCCGCCAGTATTGAAGCGGGTTAACAACAGCAATCCAAAAAAATACAAATTAACGCTTCTGACCAGCTGACCGGCATCAAAACATTTAATGCTTATATCAATGGAGCCTGGGCTTGTTTCAGCCGCGTGGGCAACCAGTTTTATTACACCCTTTCTGCTGAAGACCCTAAAGGAACCTTGCAATTTGAAATCGTTGCTGCAGATGACAATAATAACGAAAGGAAATTAAAATTCTCCGTAAAGCATTAAAGTAGGTTTAGGCCTGCTATTACTTTTGAATGGCCCGTACAGAATCTTCTTGAGGAATGACCAACATTATTGGCCCGCCCATGATTTGCGGTTTTGGTCCAGGCACTGCTATTACCGCCGAATCTTCTATCATTGCAGGCTCTCCCATTAGTACAGGTTCCGGGCTTTTAACAGGCACTTTTATTGACTTTGGTTTTTGCGGAACAGGCGGCACAATAGTATCACCGATTATTTCTTTATCGCTCCTGACATCAGGGTCGGGAACCGTTCCCGCAATAAGAGGTTTGCTTGTAGTCGCCATATTCTGGTCAGATGGTTTGTATTCCGGAACCTGGGTGGAATCATCACAGGAAGCCAGATGAAAAAGGAGGATTACCGCTGCTGCTATCTTGCCGATGGTCGGCAAGCCGGAGCTCATAATGGACGACCACCAGGAGAAGTCTTTAACCGCTGGTGCCAGAGGTAAGGGGGCCTGTTGTAATTGATCCACAGTAAACCGGCCGCAAGTTCCCTGATTGGTTTTGAGGTAACTTAAAATAGCCTCGGGTTCCCAGCCGGTAAAATCAACGACAGTTTTCTGGCAGGCGAAACAATGACGGCCATTGTCGCGTGCCTGCATATTGTCCCATTGCTCGTGGCAGGGTTCGGGAATGATAACCGGTAATTGCATAAAATAAGATTTTATGTAAAGATGCTTGCCAGGTTATTTTTCCACAAAATATTAGCGGGTAAAAACGTATTGAATGATATTGGCGCCCATCTGCAGCGCCTGCTGGCGCTTCTCCGGGCTGTCTTTATGAACTTCCGGGTCTTCCCAGCCATCACCAAGGTCACAGTCATAGGTGTAAAAGCAGACCAGTCGGCCTTTATAGATCAGGCCATAACCCTTTGGCTGCTTCCCGTCATGTTCGTGTATTTTCGGTAAGCCATTCGCAAAGTTGTATTTCTGGTGATAAACCGGGTGCGAAAACGGCAGTTCAACAAAGCTCAGTTCGGGGAATACTTTCTTCATTTCTGGCCTCAGATAGGGGTCCATCCCGTAGTTGTCATCTATATGCAGGAAACCACCGGATTCAAGGTATAAACGAAGATTTTTGGCTTCAGCATCCGTGAAACTGATCCTTCCATGCCCGGTAGCATGCACAAACGCGTAGTTGAACAATTGGGCACTACCCACTTCAACCTGCGCTTCTTTGGTATCGATCCTCGTACCCAGGTTTTGATTGCAGAAAGCCGCCAGGTTTTTAAGAGAGGTAGGATTGGCATACCAATCACCGCCACCGCCATATACCAGCAATCCAATGCGCAGCTGCTGGGAAAAGCCCGTAAAGCTTCCTAAAATCAATAACAAACTACACAGTATTCTAACCATAATTTTTTGCATTAAAAACGGTACAGGCATATAGTCCGGCTGTTTCGGTTCTTAAACGGTTACTGCCGAAACTGACCGCTTTAAAGCCGGCATTTAAACTCATGGTGATCTCTTCTTCTGTAAAGTCGCCCTCCGGCCCTACCAGCACCAAGGTATTTTGCCCGGTCGTCAGGGCATTCCAATAGGAATTACGCTCCTGTCCCGACTCGCAGTGTGCAATAAATTTCTGAGGAAACAATGCATCAGCAGTAGAGATTAACCCGGCTAAAGGCTGTGCCTCATGCAGCTGCGGCAAATAAACCTGCTGAGACTGCAGCATTGCCGATACCAAAATATTGTTCAGACGTTCCGGGTTGATTTTATCTTTTTCTCCCCTCTTTGTTATAACCGGGAATATATGAGCGATGCCTGTTTCCGTCGCTTTCTCCAAAAGCCATTCATTACGACTTTTATTTTTAGTGAAGGCAATAGCCAGGCCGAACCGGGCCGCAGCTAATATTTGGTTTTCCACAGCCTTCACCTCGACCTGTGTACGCTTTCTGGAAGCAGCTGTAATTATGGCCGTTGCACTTAACCCCCTTCCATTGGTCAACAGCAAGCCGGCGCCTTCTTTCATGCGCAATACCTGTGTGCAATGGTGCGAGGCCTCCTCGTCCAGCTGGAATGCCCCGGTTCTTTCTTCTAATTGTTGCTGATAAAAATAAGGTAACATTAAATTGCTTTAGCTAACGAAACTCATAAGTCACTGTAAGGTTTTTCTCTTTTGAAAAAAATCCCTTTTCCGTTTCCTGGACTATTACTTTCCTGCCGACATAGTAAGATAGCTTTTGTTGCTTCTGCCGCAAAAGTCCATCATCGTTTGTTTCGGCATAAACCACATCTATTTTCCCGGAAATATTATCATAATTGATATCTAATCGCTGTACAAAAAGCTTAGGGTCTTTAGCAGTGTAGGTAATCGTCGACATCTCTAAAAAGTTATCGTCGAAATTTTTATACTCGTATTGATCGTAAAAAGACGGGCTGCTGATATCTGCCGCCCCGAATACTTTGTACACCGTTGCCCAGTCGATATCGCCGATCGGTATAAAGGCAGAATCGACCTTCCCGTTTAAATCTACGGTTTTCTTGATCACCACCTGGTCCAGTTTCCGGACATTATACTGGTCGATCAGGAATTGATTCATGGACCAATAGGAGGTGTCCGGGTCGTACTCTTTATCCGCTTGCTGATTACAGGCTGCAAGGAGCAGCGCAGCTATTAATATTGATGTAAAATAAGTGCTGAATTTCATGTCGTTTATTAAACAGTGAAGCGAATTTAGCAAAATTTCCAGCTATTGATGTAACTTTTGAAGGTTTAGACGGTCTAATTGCAAAAATTCCCAAAGATGAAGCCTTTTTTTCTTTTTTTAGTTTGTTCCTTAATCACATTTGGCGCTTTCGCGCAAAGGGCAAACCGCAGTACGTTGTATTTCCGGCTTAGCGACGGCCAGCCACTCGTCGTTACCATCAATGACCGGGACTATAAGAAAGTAAACACCCGTATTACCATCGCAGATGTTCCAGGCAGAAGGCAACACATTAAGGCCTACCGTTTTCGCCCCTATGCGGACGGCAACGGAGGGAAAGCAGAACTGATCTACAGCGGCACTATAAAAATAGCCCCTGGTTCTTCTTATGATTGCATCGTAGATATGAAAAGCAGGAAACTGTTGGTTAAAGACCTGGGCCCCGGCAATAGCCCGGCCCCCGCAGGCTATTTACCACCCCCGCCCCCGCCGGCACCTGATGCCCGTAATGATGTGGCACTCGACCACAGTGCTGAGCATATAAATATGGATGCCCGGCTGAGTCAATTGCAGCAAAGCATGAACGAAACCAAAGAAGACGGTAAAAAGCTGGCAGCTGCCAAAAGCTTTGTTACCCGATATGGCACTACTACTGCTGAACTCAGAACAATTGCCTCCTGGATCATGTTTGATGACAATAAAATGGAACTCCTGAAATCTTCTTATAACAGCATAAGGGATAAACAAAAATTTAATCAGCTAAAAGATGTATTTACCCTGCCGGCAGCTCAAAAGGAATTTACGCAATATGCTACGCAGCTGAAGTAATTATTAATGGTTAAGGGGTGAGATGTGACAAGTGAGATGTGAGAAGTGAGAAGTGAGATGTGATAAGTGGTAAGTGATAAGTGATAAGTGAGATGTGGGATGCGAGAAGTGAGATGTGAAAAGTGAGATGAGAGAAGTGAGAAGTGAGAAGTGAGGAGTGAGGAGTGAAAAGTGATAAGTGAGATGAGAGATGTGAGAAGTGGGATGTGGTAAATAATTATGGTGAATTATTAATGGTGAGTGATGACTATTAGTGAAGAGTGAAAAGTGAATAACTATTAATGATGGGTGATTGTTAATGGTGAATTATTAATTATTAACGGTGAGTGACGACTAGAGTGAGCCGTGAATAATCAATAGTGGTGGATGACAGTAATTCACAATTAACAATTTATCATTAATAATTAACCACTAAACCCCTAGGAATTGTTTAATTTTAGTGGATAAATAAAACACGGATCATGTCTTTTAAAGAAACCTTTAATATCAACGGCGAACAATTATTAGAAAAGATCAAGGAATTGATCAAAGACGGCAATGTGACCAAGATCAGCATTGCAGACAAAAATGATAAAGAGCTCATGAGCTTTCCTGTAAATGTCGGCTTATTGGGATTGGTATTTGCACCCGTACTCGCTGCAGCAGGCGCATTGGCGGCCGTGGTCACGGACTGTAAGATTACAGTGGAGCGTGAGGTACCTGCCGACGAAACTACAGACCAGGCACCTCCTCAAGCAACTCCGGAAGATCTGTAAATTAACCAGACAAAATAAGTGCAAAAATATTTCTTTATATTTTTGCACTTATTGTTTTTGCAGCGATCCAGGCAGTGGTCCAGGCGTTCTGGAAATTAAATCCGCCCGTCACCCCGTCAATATTCAATAATTCACCGGCAAAGTAAAGACCTTCATGATGCTTACTCTGCATTGTCTGGCTATTGACTCCGGCAAGTTCTATGCCGCCGGCAGTCACAAACTCTTCTTTAAAAGTAGTTTTACCGCTTACTTTCATTTCCAGCGCGGTCACATTCTTAGCCAGCTTATTGAGTTGTTTGGCAGCCAGGTCTACCCATCTTTGCGTTTCTTCTATCTCAGAAAGTGATAACAAAAAGTTCCATAACCGTTGTGGTATGGGCAAGCCGCTTATATTACTTAGCTTTTGATGCGGATGCTCCTGTTTATAAGTTATCAGGTGCTGCCGGAAGCTTTCTTCATGGTAACCCGCCAGCCAGTTTACCTGTACCTGGAAATTATAATTCATCGCTGCCAGCTGAAGCGCACCATAGGCACTGGTCTTTAAGATACCCGGACCGCTCAGGCCCCAATGCGTGATCAGCACCGGGCCGGACTCCTGGAGTTTAGTACCGGGTATTTTCACCACTCCTTCGGGTACCGACAAGCCCATCAAATTGGTTATGGGGTTCCTGGGAATATTGAACGTAAACAGAGAGGGAACCGGGGCCGCGATCTCGTGCCCCAGCTTCTTTAACCAATCGAACATATCCAATTTCGGGAAACCACCGGAAGCAATCAGCAATTGATCAGCATGAATATCCTGGTGGCCTTTGATAAGGATCGTAAAACCCTGTTCTTCAGGTACAATATCATGCACATGCTGCCCAAGCCTTATATCCACGCCATTTTTGGCTACCGCACGTGTCAATACATCAATTACAGACTGGCTGTCATCTGTGACAG
>CAXYKQ010000235.1:0-6564 GCA_964277835.1 uncultured Edaphocola sp.
GGCCATTTCCTTGGTGCCGCTTAATGATCTTTTCAGTCGTGCCGGAGTGAAGTTCTCATTTCCATTAATATTTACGGTATTAATTTTTACTTTATTGCCTTTTGCCACGGCGATGACCAGGGACGCACCGTTCACGACTTTCGGATCGGGGGTTTCGGTAATCGTTACGGCAGCATTTCTAAAGCCTTTTTCTGCAAAATATATTTTGGTCCTGGCGATCAGGTCCTGCTTCAAGGCTTCCGTGATCATTTTATTGCTTACCAGCCCTGCTTTTGTTTTGATTTCAGTAGCTTGCGTACTGCTGATTCCTGTAAATTTGAAGGTGGTCAGCCTGGGTCGCTCCTCAACTTTTATGTCAAGAAATATTTTATCTCCTTCAACTTTCCTGATCAAAATATTGACATCAGCAAACATACCCTGGTTCCACAGGATCTTTAATGCTTTGGAAATATTTTCATCATAAGGCAAGCGGACGTACTGGCCCTTATGCAATCCTGCTACAGACAATAAAGTCGCCGTATCAGAAAATTTTGTGCCGGACACGGTAACGCCTCCTATTTCAAATGTTCCTGCCAGTGTAGTTTCTCCGAAGTCAACCTGCCGGTCTTTCTGGTTGGCAGTAGTTGCACCCAGGCCTACTTCCGGCAATTGTGCTACTGCAGTTTTCCCTAACAAGCCCAGCCACATGGTCATCACTACAATTGCGGCTTTCCAAATCTTAAAGTCCATTAAAATGGTTTTATTTATTCTGTTAAACGTAAAAAACGTAAAATAATTATTCCGGTTAAATCAATTGTTCACTTGTTTTCCCAAATCTTCTCTCCCGTAGCTGGTAATCTCTGATCGCTTCGTATAGGTGCACCTTTCTGAAATCGGGCCAGTGTACCTCTGTAAAATAAAGCTCGGCATAAGCAATCTGGTACAACAGGAAATTACTGATCCTACACTCCCCGCTGGTTCTTATCAGCAGTTCCGGGTCGGGATAGTTCGCGGTAGTTAAATGGCGGGCAAAAAGCACCTCATCGATACTGTTTATCTCCAGTTTACCGGCTTTCACTTCGGCTGCAATGTTTTTTACCGCTTCCAGGATCTCCCATTTGGAACTGTAGCTCAATGCCAGGATCAGGGTTAAACCCGTACATTCTGCGGTAAGATCAATACCTTCCTGCATTTCCACCTTGCAGATCTCGGGCAGGTCATCCATATTGCCGATTACCTGCAGGCGCACATTACTCCGCTTCAGGTGGTCTGCTTCCTTCCTGATCGTACTGACCAGTAACTCCATCAGTGCATCTACTTCCACCTTAGGCCGGTTCCAGTTTTCCGTGGAAAAGGCATAAAGGGTCAGGTATTTGATATTTAATTCCCCACAGCCTTCTACGATATCCCGTACAGACGCGACCCCCTCATAATGCCCTACGATCCGGCTTTCACCTTTTTCTTTAGCCCATCTTCCATTACCGTCCATGATAATAGCAATATGCTCCGGCATCTTTGATTGTTGTATGTCTGTTTTGATATCCATGCGTAGCAATCCGTAAAGGACAATTTTTTACAAGTGGGCAAAGATACAAAAATAGACGCAGTGAATGCGTCTATAATTTAGTATATTATTATTTTCTCTCAAATCTTCGGAAAGTGCTGCGCAGACTAGTATTTATATTTTTCAAATTTTTTGAAAAAGAAGCCCATAGTAAGTCCCACCTGCGTAGCGTGCATTTGATTCCTGGAATCGGCCTCAGGGTGCACATTTGCGAGGAAGTAGTTATAATGCGCTTTCAGGTAGATACCGTTTTGGAATTCGTAGCCGATCATGGCAGTACCGGCGACATTAAATCCTGCGTAATCTTTATAATTACCGGAACCTATGCGTAAAGGCGCATCCTGTTCGGTAACCCTTTCATTGCCGTTTAAGGCGTTAGAGTATACCTGGTGGTACCTGCCGCTGAATGTAAGTGCAAAGGTCGGACCCACACCGATAAAGAAATGCTGTTTATCGTAAACCGGATCCCCGGCTTTGAACACGAACATTACCGGCACCTGTAATTGATTCACCCTGTAATCCCGGGTATCTGATTCGAAATAAGGAATACCGGCGCCTGTTCTCGACTGGCGGGAATAGGTACTGCTGGAACCGGAATTGCCATCAAAGATCAGGCCCGGCTGAAGGTGAAACATGCTTTCCTGGCCTAAAGGAATATTTACATTAAAGCCGCCTCTAAAGCCGACTTTACCTTCTGTATCCCTGTTTTCGCCTTTAATATACTGGGTTAATGTATTGTAGGTGGCCCCTGCCTCTATGCCTACGCTCACCTGGGCACTGGCCGCCATTGAAATTGCTACGCATATAGCTGTTGCAGCGAAAATACGCTTCATGGATTAGTATTTTGTATTCAACAAAGATAATAAAGCACTTGGGAATTCAAAAGAATATGAGATAAAATAATCGCTCCGGCAACTGATCAGGCTTACTTATCCAGTTTTTCAAAACTGGAATTGTTACTGATAAACTCCGGGACGATCTCTTTCATCTTCGCAACGGTATCAAGAGCAATGTGTTTTGTGGCCAATCGCACCAGTTCGGCTACTTCGGATTGCACCCAGGCAAAATCATATTCTCTTACTTTAGCGATCAGGATCTTATCGTGATAAGTCGGTAAGGTATTTTCAGAATTGTTCAATAATTCTTCATATAACTTTTCCCCCGGTCTGAGGCCGGAATAAACAACTTTGATATCGGCTTCCGGTACCTTACCGGCAAGACGGATCATTTTATAGGCAAGATCAACTATTTTCACCGGTTTTCCCATGTCAAAAACGAAGATCTCACCGCCTTTCCCCATCGCGCCCGCTTCCAGTACCAGCTGGCAGGCTTCGGGTATGGTCATAAAATACCTGGTGATGTCCGGGTGGGTGACTGTGATGGGGCCACCTTTCTCCAGCTGCTTCTGGAATCTCGGGATAACGGAACCGTTAGAGCCGAGTACGTTTCCAAAACGCGTGGTGACAAATTTAGTGGTATTCACGAGGTTATTGATCCCGGGGGCCGCTCTTAAATGTTTATGATAAGACTGGGTGTAGATCTCCGCAATACGCTTCGAAGCGCCCATTACATTGGTGGGGTTCACCGCCTTATCGGTCGATACCATTACGAACTTGTCTACCCCATAGGAAACTGCAAGCTCGGCAAGGATCTGGGTACCCATTACATTATTGACAATTGCTGCCGAAGGGTGCTCTTCCATCAGCGGAACGTGCTTGTACGCAGCCGCGTGATAGATGATCTCCGGCTCATAGATCTCGAAGATCTGCTCCATGCGCACGCGGTCTTTAATATCCCCTATAAAGCTTTTGACGGCATCTGAAGCATTAAAGCTCAGCAATAGTTCATGAAGCGGCGTTTCCGCGCTGTCACAAAGAATAATCACTGCCGGGTTGTATTTTACCAGCTGCCTCGCAATTTCGCCGCCAATAGAGCCTGCAGCGCCGGTAACCAGGATCTTTTTCCCTTTTACCTCGCGCGCAACGCTTTCATTCTTGATATTGATCACTTCCCGGTCCAGCAACTGTTCGATATTAATATCTTTTAGCTGTGTATCGTCCAGCTCGTTATTGATCCATTTATCACTCGGAGGGACCTGTTGAATTTTGATATCGAATTCGAGGCAAGTATCTACCAGGAAGTTCAGCTTATCTTTTGTCATAAAAGGATCAGCGATGATCAACATTTCTACCCCTTCTTTTTTCAGACGGGCAATACTGGTCTTAGACAATCCATAAACCGGGACACCCTCAATTTTCTTACTGATCAGCTTCGGACTTTCATCCAAAAAGGAAACAATTTTAATGGCAGAGCGTTCATTACTGCTGAACATTCTTTTGGCCAGCATACCTTCAAAGCCCGCGTTAAAAATGGTGGCTTTAATGGATTTCCGGCGTAGGGTAAATAAGTTTTCATAGATTGTCTTGATGATAACCCGGTAAGCCAAAAGTGAGAAATTGGCACAGAAAAAGTAAATAGCCACTACGCTGATCGGGAACAGGTAAGAGTCGTGCGGCACGGCATTATCTATGATCAGGAAAGAAAAACTGGATAAAAGGGTAATGAGCAGGATCCTTTTAGCGTCCTCCAGTGTAGTGTAGCGCACCACCCCACTATAGCTCTTAAAGGTAAGCATCAGTATTGCATTTATAATCAATACGTACCCATATACCTTTATATGGTCCACATCAGCAGACAATAGGACGAAGTCAAAGTTAAGCCTGATCAGATAGGCCAGGAACATTGAAAGCAGGACACAAGCCAGATCAATCAGGAATATGATCCACCTGGGGGCAATAGCTAATCTTTTAGACATGCGCGATAAAAAAAGCTAATATTAGGCAAAAGTAGCACAATTAACTGACAACCCGCTCTATTGTAGCAATTAATAAGGCGTTAATATAATGAAATCAAATATAAAAATAAAAATACATAAATTGTTTGTTTTTAGATAAATAAGCATTACTACTCTAATAATTTTTTAAACGTAAACCTTGTGCGGGCGGATTTTCTTTTTTATAGCGGCCGGAGGGCGGAGATAATTGACGTGCATTTAAACTTTTCGTATCTTCGAGAATCTAAGAGTAACCAAATATTAAAAAATAAGATAATGAAAAAATTAAGTTTGTTATTAAGTGTCGTATTATTCTCAAGCGCCGCCGTTTTTGCCGGAGATAAGAAAGAAAAGAAAGCCGAAGCCTGCAAAAAAGAAAGTAGCTGCTGCGCTAAAAAAGCGGTTAAAGAGGGAGATAAACCCACTGAAGTCCATGGTACAGGTACCGCGAAGACTCTAAAAACGGATCATAAGCTTAAACAAGTTGCTGCCGTCGAGCTGCAGCCGACCCCGGTTAAAGCTGAGGAACCAGCTAAGCGCTAAATCCTTTCAAAGATTAAAATAAAGGCCTGCGGCAAATTGCCACAGGCCTTTATTTTATCGGATCAAAATGATATTATGCTTTCAGAAGGCTGTGTATATCCGGCATTTCATTAGGATAGGCATTTGATTCCAGCTTTTTCCTGACTTCGGAGAAGGCTTCCAGCGTAAGCTGGATATCTTCATCTGTATGCACCGCTGTCGGGATCAGGCGCAGGATGATTTGACCTTTAGGGATTACCGGGTAAACTACTACGGAACAGAAAATGTTGAAATTTTCTCTCAGGTCTACGATCATTTGTAAGGCTTGCTCCAATTCGCCTTTCATCACTACGGGAGTAACCGGTGTATTGGTCGTGCCAATGTCAAAGCCTCTCTCTCTCAAACCGTTTTGCAGTTTATTTACGTTTTCCCACAGTTTTGCTCTCAGCTCCGGTTGCGACTTAATCAGCTCCATGCGCTTGAGTCCGCCAACCACCATCGCCATAGGCAAAGATTTCGCAAAGATCTGGGAGCGCATATTATAACGCAGGAAATAGATAATATCCTTATCGGCGGCAATAAAACCACCTACACCGGCCAATGATTTAGCGAAAGTAGAGAAGTAAACATCAATACCATCGGTACAATCCTGCTCTTCACCTATACCCCTTCCGCTGGCACCCATAGTACCAAAACCATGTGCATCATCTACAAACAAGCGGAACTCATATTTTTCTTTCAGGGCGGCGATTTCTTTTACTTTACCCTGGTTGCCGTTCATACCAAAAACACCTTCAGTAAGTACTAAAATTCCTCCCGGCGTACCTTCGATAAATTTAGCCGCACGCTGTAGTTGTTTTTCACAATCGGCCACATCGTTATGGTTAAATTTGTAGCGCATGCCCGGGTGCAAACGCAAGCCGTCCAGGATACAGGCATGGCTTTCTGCATCATAAACGATCACGTCATGACGAGATACCAGCGTATCAATCGCAGACACCATTCCCTGGTAACCGAAGTTCAGTAGTATAGCATCTTCTTTACCTACAAATGAGGCGAACTCGTGCTCCAGCTTATCATGATTATCAGAGTTACCGCTCATCATACGGGCGCCCATAGGTAGTGCTAATCCATATTCCGCAGCAGCGTCGGCATCTGCTTTCCTGATCTCGGGATGGTTAGCCAAGCCTAAATAGTTATTCAAACTCCAAACAATTCTTTCCTTCCCATTGAACTTCATCCTGTTTCCAATTTCTCCTTCCAGCTTTGGAAAAGCAAAGTATTCATGTGCTTGATCCTGATAACGGCCAATTGGTCCTCTATCTTTTTTAATCTTGGCAAAAATGTCCATTAAAACCCTGTTTAAAAAATGTAATTAAATGTATAAAAATATTTTCAATATGCAAAGGTACAAAAATAATTATCACGCAAATGAAATCGTGTGAATAAGCGTAAACACGTATCTTTGCACGGCAATGCTTAATCATTTAAAAGCCAGTTTTACTGCAATAGATTTTGAAACGGCCCACGGGGCCTATAACAGCATTTGCCAGATCGGGCTGGTGCGTATAGAGAATGGCCTGGTGGTACATACCATCAATCAACTGGTACAACCTCCGGACAACTATTACCATTGGGGAAACGTCAGGGTACATGGCATTACTAA
>CAXYKQ010000236.1:0-4060 GCA_964277835.1 uncultured Edaphocola sp.
ACCCTGGATGCTTACCTGGGAAAAGTACCGGAAACATTTAACTATGAGGGTAAAAACTATACGCCGAAATCTTTTGCAAAAGAAGTAGTCGGTCTGAACCCGGATGACTATATCGAATTCATGTCCCAGACCAATACTCCTTATTGGGAAAAAGCCATGATGATGGTACCGGACAACTGGTCTTTTGAATGGGTGAACAATATTCCTATGCCGGAGATCACGAACATCATTGACCATGCCTTAAAACAAGGCTATACCGTAACCTGGGCAACGGATGTGTCTGAGCCTTACTTCTCCTGGCCTAACGGTGTAGCGTATGTACCGGAAAACGCGATGAGCCTGGACGCGAAAAGGATGAAAAAAGAAGAAAAAGATGCGCTCTTCACGGAAGTAAAAAAAGAATTGACCATCACACCGGAAATCCGCCAGGTGGGCCTGGACAACCAGAATACTACAGACGATCACGGTATGCATATTGTAGGTTTATCTAAAGACCAAAACGGTAAAGAATACTATATCGTTAAAAATTCATGGGGCGAAGACAACGACTACAAAGGTTATCTGAATGTCTCTAAAGCTTATGTTCAGTTAAAGACAACAGCGATCCTTTTAAATAAGAAAGGCGTACCGGCTTCTATCATGAGCAAAATCCAAAAATAGAGCAAACAATAAGACAAAGAAAAGCCTGGCAAGTATTCATTGCCAGGCTTTTTATTTCCATTAATTAACTACTCAAATACCTTCTGTCGTGTCGTCATGTCGACCGCAGTATAACGAAGCGGAGACATCTGGTTATAGCAATTGATACAGGTGAACGAAATAGCAAAGATTAAAAACGCCAATAAACACCGCCATTTACAATACCTTTCGAACCAAAAGCGATTTCACAAAAACCACCTACTTTCTGACCAAAGTTAGCCCCTATCGCGGTCAGCTGTGCGCTGGGATAAGCCCAGTTGGTGCGGTCGGTCTCAAAAGTCGGGTCAACGATATCATCTTTGCTAATGGCATAGCGCCCAACGCCGCCCCCGATGAGCAAACCACTATACAACGTTATGTATTTTTGCTGCCACCATTTATAGTTTACGCCGATCAGCAGGCTGGCAAAATTCCGGGTGTGGTCCGACTGTCCGGGGTTATTATAACTATAATATTTGATCTGTTCAAAACCGGCATGGATCAAAAACTCGGTATTGACATTACTGCTCCAGGCATATTGTAAGGTCAGCGGGATAATATTGGCAGTTCCGGAAACAGAAGGATCTAAAGTCTTGCTGTACCATACATTTTTACGCGCCGGCATAGTGCCGGGCAGCAGGACGCCAATCTGCAGTTTGTGGTAGATCGAGCGGTTGCGCTCGCCCCTTGCATTCCTGATAGAAACGCCGCCTTCATTGTAGCGCTGTGCAAATGTGCCCAGGCTTAAGGCCAGGCCCGTCATCGTTAAAAATATGTGCTTCATTTATATACTGTAAAATACTCCGGCATAAAACAATCCCTTTTTTCCATATCCTGCTTCACCGAATAGTCCAAAATTCGAGAATTTATATTGGATTCCCAAAGCAATTAGCTGAATACTTCCATAACCGGTCCAGGAAACGTTGCTGTAACCGTTACCGGCACTACTTTCCCTCACTTTTTGAACGGAGGAGCCGAGCGTGAGACCGGAATACAGGCGCAGCCTGTCCCCGTACAGCCATTTATAATGAACCCCCAGGCCATAGGTACTTTGGTCTACATAACTTCGCCCCTGCAACGCGGATGTATTTACCCGCTCTTCCACCTTTTCGTACAGGTACCGTAAATGAATCGCGATCCTTTGCCAGTTGTAGGCATATTCGAACTGCATACCCGGGATGACGACCCGGTAAGTATATCCCTTAAGGGGTCTCAGGTTCCAGGCTACATCTCCCGAATAGTTCAAACTGCGGATTAGATTAACGCCCGCCGAGAACTGGTGGTATTGCTCAAATGCTGTAGCACCTTTATACACCTTTCCTTTAATGCGGTTTACGTTAACCCCACTATACTGCTGGGCGAAAACCAGGTTCCCGGAAAGGACAGCTATAAGGAGGAATATCTTGCTCATGCTTCTCTGCTCAATTGATAAGAAAAACCAGGCTGCGCCAGGTCCATAGTAACGGACCGGTAAACACTTGGTATGGACTTTAAATAATAAAATACCGCTATCAACACCATTGCTATCGAATCTTCGGCCTCCGGCGTATAGCTTTTCCGGGCAATTCCTTTTATATATGCCCCATGATAACGTCGTGCTAAAGCACCTGTCCGGGTAAATGAGACGCTCAGTATCGCTAATACAGTAGTTTTCAGCATTAAGGTTGATTATTTGTTTACATAACGCAATTTTAATCTGCTATAGATATAGCTCATTGATTTTAATTTAAGGTTCCTTATCGCGGTCCTGAGGGGATACGCTGGATTTAAGGGATTAATCTTTACCTTTGTTGACTAAAAATTACGTTTTTTCGGATGCGAAAAGATTTTTCAAAAATACCCTTTACCAATGTGCTCGAAGAAAGTGCGGCCGAAGTAGCCGCCACCTTCACGACCGCAGAAGGTATTCCTGTAAAAAGTAACTTCAGCGAAGCTGATATTAAAAATAAAAAACAACTGCAGCTGGTTGCCGGCATCGCTCCTTTCCTGAGAGGGCCTTACAGCAGTATGTACGTACAAAAACCCTGGACCATCCGCCAGTACGCGGGCTTCAGCACCGCAGAGGAAAGCAATGCCTTTTACCGCAGGAACCTTGCCGCCGGTCAGAAAGGGCTATCCGTAGCCTTTGACCTGGCCACCCACAGGGGCTACGACAGTGATCATGAACGTGTGGTGGGCGATGTAGGAAAAGCAGGGGTAGCCATTGATTCTATCCTCGACATGAAGATCCTTTTCGACCAGATCCCTTTGGACGAGATGAGCGTTTCCATGACGATGAATGGTGCTGTATTACCCATTCTTGCCTTCTACGTGGTTGCTGCAGAAGAGCAAGGCGTAACTATGGATAAACTTTCCGGTACGATCCAGAATGATATCCTGAAGGAGTTCATGGTGCGTAATACTTATGTCTACCCGCCGGAGCACTCTATGAAGATCATCGCAGATATTTTCGAGTTCACCTCCAGGAATATGCCGAAATTCAATTCCATTTCTATCAGTGGTTACCACATGCAGGAAGCGGGCGCTACGGCAGATATAGAGCTCGCCTATACGCTGGCCGATGGATTAGAATACATCCGTACCGGGATCAAAGCAGGATTAAAGATTGATGATTTCGCGCCCCGTTTGTCCTTTTTCTGGGCCATAGGGATGAACCATTTTATGGAAATTGCCAAAATGCGTGCCGCTCGTATGCTTTGGGCCAAAATCGTGAAGCAGTTTGATCCGCTCAAAGAAAAAAGTATGGCGCTGCGCACCCACTGCCAGACCAGCGGATGGAGCCTTACCGAGCAGGACCCTTTTAATAATGTAGCGCGCACCGCTATCGAAGCATTAGCCGCAGCAATGGGGCATACGCAAAGTCTGCACACTAATGCCCTGGATGAAGCGATTGCACTACCTACCGACTTTAGCGCCCGTATTGCAAGGAATACGCAGATTATCCTGCAAACAGAAACGGATATCTGCCGTACGGTAGACCCATGGGGCGGTTCTTATTACGTAGAATACCTTACGGAACAGATCGCCGAAAAAGCCTGGACGCTGATCGAGGAAGTCGAATCCCTGGGGGGTATGGCCAAAGCCATAGAAACCGGGGTACCTAAAATGCGTATCGAAGAAGCGGCGGCGAAAAAACAAGCCCGAATCGACGGCGGCCTGGATACTATTGTCGGCGTCAATAATTATATTACGGATGAAAAATCAGATATTGAAATCCTTGAAGTAGACAACACCAAAGTACGCGAACAACAGCTGGCGCGCCTGGCACAACTCAAAGCAGCAAGAGATAATGCAGCGGTACAGGAAGCCCTGGATGCGTTGACAGAAGCTGCAAAAACGGGCGAGGGTAACTTGTTGGCATTAGCCATAGATGCCGCAAGGA
>CAXYKQ010000237.1:0-3354 GCA_964277835.1 uncultured Edaphocola sp.
TATAATTGCCTCCCGTCTCCGAGGTCAATGTGCCCTGCAGTATACCGCCTGTTTTTGACGGGCAGTACCGGCGGCGGTAAAAAAGGCGGCTTTACCTGCCCGCCATGGGTATGACCGGCGAGTATCCAGCCCTGGTAACCGGACCAGATATCCAGGTCGCAGGCATCCGGGTTGTGACATAAAACGAGGTTAGCGGCCTCCGGTTGATGAAAAGGCATTACGCGTTCCGGGTGGAAATTCGTAGCCCAATAATCATCAATACCCAGGATATTAAAACCAGGAATTATTTCAATCGACTCATTACGCAGTATTTTTAACCCGGCCTGCGCTAACACGCCGATCACTTTTTCGGCCACTTCCGGCTCATTCCAGGCACGGCCATAATCATGATTACCCAAAACGCCAACGGTACCCAGTTTCCCCTTGACTGCGTGTTCAAAAACCGTTTTCAAGTGCTCATTTTCTAAAATATCTTTTCTCTTATTGATAAAATCACCGGTATAAACCACGATATCCGGGTCAAATACTTTAGCCTTTTCGAAAGCATCTATTATATACTGCCAGTCGAAGCGGTCGCCTACGTGCAGGTCGCTGATCTGCATCAGGGTCTTGCCTTCCAATGCAGCAGGCAAATGGCTTACCGGCATTTTAAGGCGGACAAATTCCAACCAAAAGGGTTCTATTTGCCAGGAGTAAAGCCCGGAAATCAGTCCTGCACCCGCAAGACCGGCGAGGCTTTTTATAAATGTCCTTCTTTTCATCTGATGTCTTATGGTGTATTAAACGGGATTTATCCCCGAACCGTATTTTAACTGCCTGTTTTTTTCAATACCCCTAAAAGATAGCGCTGGCTCAATTAATCCGGGGTGGAGATAACAGCCAGGATGTTTTCAATCTGTTAATATAAACCAATTTTTAGCGGAACTAATATCACGATGAATTTAATCGTTTAAATTTGCCGGGAAACAAACAAAACATTTTTTTTATGAAAAAACTGCTATTCTCTGTTGCCGCAGTGGCTGCTATGGCCCTTACTTCAGTTACCGACGCTTCTGCCCAGGCGATTAAAGGTTTTTACAAACAACCGTACAAAACGCGTAATAACGGTACTTTCGACAAAGGAACCGGTATTTTCTCTATCGGGTTGGGTGCACCTTACTCCTACGCAGGTTATAGAAATACTTTGCCTCCGCTTTACCTGAAATATGAGATGGGCGTGGCAGACGAAATTGGCGTTGGCGTAGTAGGCGGTTTAGGCTTAGGCAGACACCGTGCGCACGATGAGGGTTATTTCGGTACCGTAGTAGGCTTACTCGGGTACTATCACTTCAATAAAATAATCCCGGTACGTAACCTGGATGTATATGCAGGTTTAGGTTTTGGTATCGACATCAACAACAGGACTTTTGACGGTGCAGCAGAAGCCAGCATTATAGGAATGTTTAAAGGTGGGGTAAGATATTACTTCGGTAACTCTTTCGGGATTTACCTGGAATCGGGGTACGACCGTTTGAGTTCTGCTAACTTAGGAGTTACGTTCAGATTCTAATCCGCGATTAAGTATATTCGAAAAAAACCCATTCTAAGGAATGGGTTTTCTATTTCTATTAGTCAAATTTCTCCGGGCGCATCTGCGGGAAGAATAACACATCCTGGATGGAAGGCTGGTTACTCAATAGCATACATAACCTGTCAATACCAATGCCGATACCGGATGTCGGCGGCATGCCATATTCTAAGGCCCTCAGGAAGTCGTGATCGATAAACATAGCTTCATCATCGCCACGTTCCATCAACTTCATCTGCTCCTCGAAACGCGCACGCTGATCGATAGGATCATTTAATTCAGTATAAGCATTCGCCAGCTCTTTACCGTTGATCATTAATTCAAAGCGCTCTACTAGGCCTTCCTTACTGCGGTGTTTTTTGGTCAGCGGCGACATTTCTACCGGGTAGTCGATGATGAAAGTGGGTTGCACATAAGTATGCTCCGCTGTTTCACCAAAGATCTCATCGATCAATTTACCTTTACCTATATTAGGATCTACTGCAATATTCAATTGTTTACATACGCCTCTCAAACCTTCTTCATCCATTTCGCTGATATCAATACCGGTATTTTCTTTAACGGCATCAAAAATCGAAATGCGTTTGAATGGCGCTTTAAAGCTGATGATATTTTCGCCCACCGGAACATCCGTAGTGCCATGCACCGCGATGGCCAGGGCTTCAAACAATTGCTCCGTGATATCCATCATCCAGAAGTAATCTTTATAGGCCGTGTACCATTCCAGTACGGTAAACTCCGGGTTATGCGTCCGGTCCATCCCTTCATTACGGAAATTACGGCTGAACTCGTATACCCAGTCGAAACCACCTACTACCAGGCGTTTCAGGTACAGCTCATTCGCAATGCGTAAATAGTAAGGAACGTCCAGAGCATTATGATGAGTGATGAACGGTCTCGCCGCGGCACCGCCCGGGATGTTTTGCAATACGGGTGTATCTACTTCCATTGCGCCCCTGGTATTCAGGAATTCGCGGATGGTATTCATGATCGTGGTACGCTGAGTAAAGGCAGTACGGGTATGCGGGTTGATGATCAGGTCGGCATAACGCTGGCGATACCTGAATTCCGGGTCGGTCACTTCATCAAAAGCCTGCCCCTCTACCCTTTTTACCACGGGTAATGGTTTTAACGATTTCGTCAGCAAGGTAAACTCCTGTGCATGTACCGATATTTCTCCTTTCTGGGTAATGAATACATAACCTTTGATCCCGATAATATCTCCCAGGTCAATACCCTTAATGGCTAAATCCCACAGTGCAGTGTCGGTACCTTCGGGGGCGATCTCATCTTTTTTCAGGTAGATCTGGATAATTCCTTTTGCGTCCTGGATCTTTAAAAAGCCTGCCTTCCCTTTATTATTATTGCTCATCACACGACCGGCCACGCACACGTTCGCAAATTCATCCTTCTTATCCTCTGTAAACTGTTTCTTTATGTCTTCCGAATAATTAGATACAGGATACAATGGCGCAGGATAAGCTTCTATGCCTGCTGCAGAAAGTGCATTTAATTTTTCTCTTCGCACTAATTCTTGCTCAGATAAGTGTTGAACTTGCATAATAATAGTTGAATGCTTTAAAAATAAGCTGCAAATATAGTTCTATTTTGATTACCCTTTGGTAGCAGGCTAAGCTAAATTACCCGAAAAAGATCCGGCCCGAAAACATACGGCAAAAAATAATCTAAAAGACCTGACAGACACCTTAAGCCTTTATCGCATCATGTACCTCAACAGGCAAGATATCCTTATTGCTGTTATCAACAAGCAAACCACTTAATCTTTC
>CAXYKQ010000238.1:0-3921 GCA_964277835.1 uncultured Edaphocola sp.
CGTGGTTTGTCCTTCGGAAGTATATCACAGACCAAACCGCACATTTCATACATATCTTCTTCCGGCTCACCAACAGATAATCCGCCGATGGCATTACCCTCTGCGCCTTTTGAAGCGATGTATTCTGCCGATTGTTTCCGCAGGTCTTTATAAGTACTGCCCTGTACGATGGGGAATAGGGACTGGTGATAACCGTATTTAGGCTCGGTCTCGCTCATACGTTGCACACATCGGTCGAGCCACCTATGGGTCATTTCCATAGATTTCCTGGCGTAGTTATAGTCGCAGGGATAAGGCGTGCATTCATCGAAAGCCATCACGATATCGGCACCGATACTGCGCTGGATATCCATCACACGCTCGGGTGAAAACAAGTGCCGGGAGCCATCGATATGCGACTGGAACATCGCGCCTTCTTCTTTCAATTTGCGATTACCGGAAAGTGAAAACACCTGGTAACCACCGCTATCGGTCAGAATGGGCTTATGCCAACCATTGAATTGATGTAAACCACCGGCTTTCTCCAGGATATCGGTTCCCGGTCTTAAGTAGAGGTGATAAGTATTGCCTAAAATGATCTGCGCCTTAACTTCGTTCAACAACTGGTCCTGCATGACAGCTTTCACGCTGCCTACAGTGCCTACCGGCATAAATATCGGTGTCTCGATCACCCCATGATCGGTATGCAGTAAACCTGCTCTTGCTCCGGTGTCCGGGCATACCGCCTGTAATTCAAATTTCATTTAATTGTTTTTCGAATGGATTGCAAAAGTAGCCAATAAAACAGTACCGTTAACATCACCCTTCATTAGAGCCCAAACTTAAGGGTACTACTGCTTAATTGTTTTGCGTAAAATTGTTTTTAATTGCTAACAATAATAAAAAAGTGAGTAAAGCTTTTTATTCTTTTACTCACTTTATGTTATCATTTAAAACCATTGTATTAATTGTGTACAAACTCGCCCAGGTATCTTTCGGCGTCCAGGGCAGCCATACAACCGCTACCGGCAGCGGTTACCGCCTGGCGGTACATTTTATCCTGCACATCGCCACAGGCGAATACACCCGCGATATTTGTTTTGGAAGTACCCGGAACGGTCAGGATGTAACCCTGCTCGTCCATATCGATCGCGCCTTTAAACAGGTCGCTGTTCGGCTGGTGACCAATCGCCACGAAAAATGCAGCCACCGGGATCTCCGTTTTCTCGCCGGTCTGGTTATTTACCACTCTCACTGCTTCCACTTTTTTCTCGCCCAGGATTTCATCGGTCTCCGTATTCCAGTATACCTGGATATTCGGCGTCTTTAATACCCTGTCCTGCATCACTTTCGAAGCGCGCATTTCATCTTTACGGATGAACATGTGTACTTTGGAACATAATTTAGACAGGTAGATTGCTTCTTCACAAGCGGTATCCCCGGCGCCTACGATCGCCACTTCTTTTTCTTTAAAGAAGAATCCGTCACAAACCGCGCAGGCAGAAACGCCATAGCCATTCAGGCGGGCTTCACTCTCGATCCCCAACCATTTTGCAGAAGCACCTGTCGAAATAATAATTGAGTTTGCTGCCAGCCAGTCCTGCTCATCCACCTGAACCAGGAAAGGACGAACGCTGAGGTCCACTTTAGAAACATAACCCCAACGCAGATCGGTACCCATACGGCGCGCCTGGTTTTCGAAATCCTTCATCATCTGCGGGCCCATGATCCCTTCGGGGTAGCCGGGGTAGTTCTCCACATCTGTGGTAATGGTCAACTGACCGCCGGGTTGCAATCCACTATATAAAACAGGTTTTAAACCCGCTCTCGACGCATAAATGGCTGCAGTATAGCCTGCCGGGCCGGAACCTATAATCAAACAATCTATTACTTCTTGATTTATTGCTGTAGACATAATTTTAATTTAAACCTTGCGAAGATAAATTTTTTTCACGCAAATTAAAAATAGACGCCCTCAATATGGCCTTAGAGGAATTCTAAGCGTTAAAACTTAGCTGCTATTTTAAAATTGATCATCCGGCTGGTCAACCGGTTAGGAATATAAAAGGAGTAATTATTATTTAAAGACTCTATATATTCATAAGAAAGCGTATTGGCAATACCAAGTAAGTTGAACACTTCCAGGCTCACCCAGATGGATTTTAGCCCTTTGAAAAAACTGTAGTAACCGGCTTTATTGTTCGCAGCATCCAACAAAAGGGCCGAGAAACCAATGTCCACACGGCGATAAGCCGGTAAGCGGAAGTTATCGCGACGCTGGAAATTACGTTCCGGTAGCGGTGCGGGTAGCCCGGTAGCATACATCATGTTCAGGTAAACCCTGAAATTGTGGTTTTGGGGCAGGTAATCGGAAAAGAAAACACCAAAGGTCACACGACCATCAGTTGGTCGGGGCTGCCAGTCGCCGTATTCCCCGCTTGACGGGTTGAAAAGGCGTTCCATGGTTTTAAGGTAGCCAATACTAACCCAGGATTCCGCATCTTTGACCAGGTCGCCGAATAAACGGAGTTCTCCCCCGTAGGCGTAACCGATACCATTATTATTGGCAGCATAGCGGATCCGTACATTATCGTAGTCGTAAGGAACAAGGTCAGAGAGTGACTTATAGAATAATTCAGCGGTAAATTTAAAAGGGCGATCATTTAAAGCAATGAAGTTATAATCCAGTCCGGCGCCAAACTGCCAGGATTTCTGCGCTTTAAGGTCTGTATTTAAAGAGCCGTCCATAGCGCGCATTTCCCGGTAAAAAGGCGGCTGAGCATAATGTCCTGCAGCTACTTTAAGCAGCATATTTTCCTGCCATTTCGGTTTAAAGCTGAAATTAGCGCGGGGGCTGATGATCATTTCTTTATTGAGAAAGTGATATACTCCTCTCAGGCCAAGCGTCAGCACCGCGTCAAAATTCTTGCTCAGCAGGATATTATCCTGGACATAGGCATCCGCCTTGTTATAACTGATCTGGTTACTGGCTTTGAAATACTGGTACATATTGACCTGGAAGGGGTCATAGGGAACAGAGAATCCGGCACTGTCCCTGCGCTCCCATTCCATAAGGCGGTCATCAATATTGACGTGCTGCACATTCGCTCCGAAGCTGAAGAAATGCGCGCCGGCACTGTAGGTACCTTTCAATCCGGCATTAGCCACATTAGCGTTCAGGAAATTACGCGCATAACGGTGAATAGCGCCGGCACCCAGGCTGTATAGTTCTTTACCCAGGTTTTGGGAACCCAGGTCCAGTTCAACAACGGAAAGTATGTATTCACTTTTTATATCGAATGTTTCCTTTTCGTAAGAATTATACAGGCTGCCCAACAATTTCAACTTTAGTTTTTTATTGGGCGAATAGGTAATAGAAAGACCACCAAAGGTATTATCAAACTGGTCGATCTCTCCACCGGTATAAATGGAGGTAAAGGCCAATGCCTGTGTCACCGAACCGAATGCCGTGCGCGCACGTTCGGGTTCAAAACGGAAGCGGTTCAGGGCATAGTTGCCGATGAATTCCATTTCCAGCTTGGAAGAGAACCGGTAATTGATCATGGCCTGTATATCGGTAAAGGAAGGATTATACTGCCCTTTGGTCGGTTGCGATTGTAACAGGTATTGATTGGTCTTTTGGCGGAAACCGGCCATGAAGCTCAGCTTCTTATTCTTGCTGCCGCCTGCGAGGTGGGCCTGGAAACCCAACAGGCTGGCCATTGCGGAGCCTGCAAATTTTTCCGGTCTGCGGTAGGTAACATCCAATACAGAAGACATCTTATCGCCATAGCGCGCCTGGAAGCCTCCTACTGAAAAATCAACGCGGTCTACCATATCCGGATTGATGAAACTCAAACCCTCTTGCTGCCCGCTTCGTACCAAAAAAGGCCGGTTGATCTCGAAATCGTTTACGTAAACCAGGTTTTCGTCAAAATTGCC
>CAXYKQ010000239.1:0-3331 GCA_964277835.1 uncultured Edaphocola sp.
ATGCAAAATAACCGTCCTGGATCTCTTTTTTCATCTGAATGCAAAGCTATATTTTTTTTAAGTTCCACAACTTTTGCATTTGATCCATTATAAACCCGCAGATAAAGGAGTTTCATAGCGCACAAAAAAACCGCTTAAATTGCTTTAAGCGGTTTTTCATCTCTGGGAGGCTAAGGGGTCTCGAACCCCCGACCTTCGGAACCACTATCCGACGCTCTAACCTACTGAGCTATAGCCTCCGTGTCGATTGGATTGCAAAGATAAGCGAATAATTTTTTCTGCCAAATATTTTTTTTAAAATTCTCATACCCGTATTTCCATGCCCTCGAAACTCGCTATGGTATTGGGAAAGCGGCGCTTCGCCTCTGCCTCGAAAGCTTCTATTTCCTTGTACCGGCTCGAGTAATGGCCCAGCATCAGGCGCTTCACACCGGCCGCCTCCGCGAAGTCAGCTGCCTGTGCTGCCGTAGAGTGATACCTCAATGTCGCGAGGTCTGCATCTTCATCCAGGTAAGTAGATTCATGATAGATCAAATCTGCCGCCGCCACATCCTCAAGGAAGGACAAAGTATAACGCGTATCGGCACAATAAGCATACACTTTATCTTCTAAACCGGGTAGCGTAACCCATTGGTTCTGCACGACAGTACCATCCTTTTGCTCATAATCTTCTCCTGCCTGCAAGCGCTTATAAAAGTATTGTGGTATTTCATATCGCCTGCAAGCCTCCAGGTCTAATTTACGCGCTTTGGCTTTTTCCGTAATCAAAAAACCATGCGTAGCAATACGGTGTTCTACCGGGAAACAACTAATCCGGCAAACCGCATCCTCTACCAGCACTTTACGTTCTCCGGCGTCGGCTATGGTATGAAAGTGCAGCTCATAAGGTAACTGTGCGGAACTTGCAGCTAACTGAGCCTGGATGATAGCCGGCAACAGTTCAGGGCAGTAGATGTGCAAAGGGTCCGTTCTGCCTAACAAACCAAAACTGTTAATGAGGCCGATGAGGCCAAAATAATGATCGCCATGCAAATGAGAGATGAATATATAGCGTATTTTACTTCGCTTGATTCCATACTTAATCATTTGCATCTGGGTACCCTCACCGCAGTCTATAAGTAGTAAGAAGTCCTTGATCTCTGCAATCTGGGCGCTCGGATTGCGGCCATGCGCCGGGATGGCAGAGTTATTTCCTAGAATAGTTATTTTCAAGATTTAGAAGATTACATTTCGTTCAACAATCCACGCGTCATCTTCTCATCATTATTTACCAAAGCAACTGCATCTTCCATGCTATTGGCCAATTGCAGGCTCAGGTGAAGCCGCTCTTGCTTTAGTTTTTGCAATACCAGTTCCTGAACATTGGTAAACACCAGATTTCCTTCCGCAGCTTCTACAGCTTCCTGTATGCACAACAGAGGGTGCACACTTTCATTAACCATTTGATGAACAACTCCGAGATCAATAATGAAACTTTGATGTGCGTTGGCTTCCAACCCCTCTTTAATCTTGGCAAACAATGCCTCAGCAAATTCCTTGTCCATCAAATCAACATCCGGCGCTATTATGGTATAAGTCGGCTCTAATTCAATCGCAAATTTCATGTCTGTTCAGTTTAAGGTCAAAAATGGTCTGCTGACGCTGTCTGTCGATCCGGTATCACCGGGATAAAAAGCCTTGTCAGCCAATTTATTATTATAGACGTAAAAATAACCAATATGGTTTATTGTTTCACAAATTTTATTGCTCTTTGCGTATCGCCGTATTTCAAAATAAAATAATATACACCTCCCGGCAAACCCGCAACGTCAATAGCAGCACCACTTCCCGCCTTCCCATGCAAAACAGCCTTTCCGTTAATATTAACTATTTGATAGTAAAAAGCAGGTATGTTGCCTGTATTAATTACGATATTATTGCCCGCAGGGTTTGGACTTAACGAAATATTACCTATTTCGTCACGTTTACCTATATCGGTACTGGCAGCATTCAATACCGCAACCCCGGTAAGGTCAAAGCCGCCTGATGCAAATGCTGTAGCATACGGGTCGTTGATCATGCGGCCGGCAGCGTCTTTACTCCCTGTAGCGGGGTCCAAGCTGCCGATTACATCGACAATGCGCACATGGGTAATATTATTGATATCGATGGCGGAACTGTCGATTAACTCTTCAAGGTCAAATGGCGTGCCGTAACCGTGGATATAACGACCCGCCAGGTTCACATAATCCTGTCCTTTTACATAAGTAAAATTATTGACCTGCACCGTGTCCTGGCCGTTGTAATAAGCAGGGAAACGGACATAGTTAACCCCATCAGAACTCACTTCCACGAAAGCTACTTCAAGGAAAGCCCGGCTGCTGTCTGTAGGATCCAGGAAACCATTTTCAAAGACCGCAAAATCCGGCCCGTCTGCATTCCGGATCGGCTTTGCAAATGTGAGCACGGCCACCCCGCTATCTCCCAGGCTGACGATATTAGTAGTCGTCTCAGATAAAGGACCCGTGGCGTTTTGGTCGGCCCCTGCAGAAGCATAGCCCTGCGTTTTATCTGCTATGTCCAGCCAGCCCCTGGTTACGACACAGGTTGCGGCCCATTGCGAGATCCGGGCATCATCGGCTTTTATCGCCGCATTATCCAGGTTATGTTGTGCGGAAGCAAAGTAAGCAAGGGAAAGGAACAGGAGGGTAAACAGTAATTTATACATTATTTCTTTTATTTGAGTTTATTAAAAAATCTTTTGGTCAAAGATAAAGATGAAAAAGTTAAACCGATGATGAAACCTAACCAGATACCAGAAGCTTTCATATCAAAAGCTACGGCCAGCCAATAGCCCAAAGGCAGCCCCAACACCCAATAGGCAATAAAAATAAGCAGGGTCGGCGTTTTCACATCTTTTATTCCCCTTAAAATGCCGGCACTAATCGCCTGCGTTGCATCCGAAATCTGGAACAAACCGGCTAATAACAGCAGAGACGAAGCCAGGCTGATGACCGCGCTGTTCCCCGTACCGGAACCATCGTCCTCCAGGAACAACAGTGGTAAAGTTCCTTTCAGAGCAACAAAGAACAAGGCGCAAAAGATGCCGTAACCGAGGGACATCAGCAAAGTACTCTTACCGATGTTGCCGATGCGGATCTTATCTCCCTGGCCAAAGGCATTACTGGTCCTGATCGAACCTGCCTGGCTCAATCCCATTGATACCATAAAGGTGAATGAAGCACATTGCAAAGCGATCTGGTGGGCCGCCAGCTGCATCGCGCCGAAACTTCCGACGATGATTGCAGAAACGGCAAATACGCCGGCTTCTAAACCAATCTGCAAACTGCTG
>CAXYKQ010000240.1:0-5879 GCA_964277835.1 uncultured Edaphocola sp.
ACACCCCGGCCTTACTTTATCCCGAAAAAGCCGCTATCTATGCAGAATTCGGCAAGGTCGTTTGTATCGGTTTGGGATTTATCGATAAGGAAGGCAAACAGGTGCGTATAAAAACATTGTCTGGCAGGGACGAGCAAAAACTATTGACCGGATTTTGCGACCTTCTGGACCGTTTAGCGCAAGAGCACGAGGGCAATATTGTTTTCTGTGGTCATAATATCAGGGAATTTGATTTACCTTACCTGTGCAGGCGCATCCTGGTCAACGGGCTGCTGCTGCCGGAGTCATTGAATTTGTCGGGCATGAAACCCTGGCAGGTCCCCCATATCGATACCTTGGAACTCTGGAAGTTCGGCGATTATAAGCATTACATCTCGCTGGACCTCATGGCAGAGATCCTGGGGGTGCCGTCCTCGAAAACAGATATCGACGGTAGTAAGGTGACACAAGTATATTGGGAAGACGACGATCTTCAACGTATTGCAGACTATTGCAGCCGTGATATTTTTACTACTGCTTTGGTATATTTAAGGCTGTGCGCCCAGTCCGTCGAAGGTTTTGCACCGGTATCTGTTGCCTGATCTCAGGGGAGTGTTTGGCCTTTTTGCTTATTCACCGGAGGTTTTTTGATCCGGATCATTTTGGTTTTTTGCCGGCCACCAAGCAGGATGCCCCAATGATTAAGACCCTGGATCTCGTCACAGATCACTTTTACTATTGCTACTACCGGCACCGCCAGGAACATGCCGGGTATACCCCATATCAGGCTACCGATAAATACACCTAACACAGTAGCTAAGGCATTAATACTCACCTTGTTCCCAACCACGGCCGGCAGGAAAATATTGCTATCGATGAGGTGAACACCGATCGAAATAATGCCCACCCATAACGCTACATGCGGAGAATTAGTGGCAAACGAAATAATGACACTGATCACCGCGGCAGAAATAAAGCCTAAATAAGGGACCAGGTTCATGATAGCAGAAATTACTGCTAAAAGTATTGCATATTTTGCACCGACAATCAAAAAACCTATGGAAAGGGTACAGGCCACAAATAATACTTCCAATAGTAGGCCGGTAATATAATTCCGGATGACAAATTGGGTATTACTGGCAATTTTATATTTAGAGACGCCTTCGACATGATCAAAACTGTCGCTAAAGAAACGTAAAATATTATCCCGGTAAACCAGGATCATAAGGGTATAGATAAAAGTAAAGCCCGCAATAAACAATGAATTGGAAAAGAAGCCCACCAGGGACCCGATGACATTAGGCGCCATCGCCATGGCATCGTTTAACATAGGAGCCAGGTTTTCACGAACCACATCCTCCGATACATGCAACCGGTGCTGGATAAATAGCTGAAGGTCACTGATAAGGCCCATGAATTTGGTCTCCAGTACGGGGAAGTCTTTTTCAAAATTCAGTATCTGGGAAGAAATGAAAACAAATATCCCTGAAAGCAATATAAGTGTTGTGATCAGGCATATAGTGGCCGCAAGTCCCCTGGGAATGCCCTTTTTCTCTAAAAACCGGGACGGGGTGATCAGTGCCAACGCAAAGATCACACCGAAGGCCAGCGGAAGTAAAACCGACTTGGCATAAATGAGAATAACAATACTTAAGGTAAAAACAATGAGCCGGTATGCTGCAGATTGCATGAAATCTTTCTCTACATTATTATTCATAAGTCTGGATATTTAATTGGTTTAGTGAGGTTGTTTGTTGAGGCTGAAACCGAAAGAAGAGCCTACATCGACTTTACTTCTTACATTAATAATTTGATGATGTGCTTCAATGATATGCTTGACAATGGCTAACCCCAGGCCGGTACCGCCGATTTTACTGCTCCGGCTTTTGTCAGTACGGTAAAATCGTTCAAATATGCGGTCCAGGTGCTGCTCCTCAATACCGGGACCGTCATCGGAGATCTCAATATAAGTTTTATCCGTATCCAGGTCCCAGAAGCCCGTCGTGATACTGCCGCCTTCATTGCCGTACTTAATAGCATTTTCCACGATATTGACAATCGCCTGCCGGATTTTATCCCGGTCGGCATGTACCATAACGGTTTCTTTGTTATCATCTTTAAATTTCATGCTGATCTGTTTCTCCCGGGCTTTCAGCATCAGCTCTTCATACACATCATTTACCAGGTGATGCAGGTCGAAATTGGTCAGTACAAGTGGGTTGGTGCCGGATTCAAGTTCGGTGATCTGGGCAAGGTCGCTGGCCAGGTGAACCAGGCGGTCAAGCCCCTTACTGGCATTACTCAGGAACTTCCGGTTGACATTTTCATCATCAATTGCGCCGTCCAGTAAGGTGTGTACATAACCCTGTACGGTAAAAATAGGTGTCCTTAACTCATGAGTCAGGTTACTTAAAAATTCTTTACGGAACTTCTCGTTGACTTGTAGTTGTTGTACCTGAAGGTTCTTTTTCTGTGCCCATAAGGCTACTTCCCGCTCTACCTCGTCAATCGTTTTCTTGGGCAGTATTTTATTGTAGAAGAATTGTTCTTTCCGGCCGGCTTTTGTATCATAGATGAATTTGTAGAGCAGCTTTAAACGCTGGTCTATAAACTTCTTCAGGAAATAGTAGAAAATAATATAGGCAAGCACGAAACTGACTGCTAAAATCAGTAATGCAGTTTGCCAGTCCCTGCCTAAAACGACAGCAAGTGCCCAGATGCAGGCCGCAAGGATGCTTGCGGCGCTGAGGCTGATTTGCTTTGGGGATAATCTTTTTCCGAAGTAGGGCATCTTTTAAGCTTTTGACCGCAAAATATTCATCAAATGTTATGAAGGGGTTACTTAAGCATTTTACGGTAGCAACGTTTGCGTTTATGCTGGATGTGCTCGTAGTTTTTCCAGTGATTGATCGCTTTTTCGTTGGTTTCGATCATACCGGTAGTTTCCACCCATTCCACGCCATGCTCAATCATGATCTGTTGCAATTCGGTGATCAGTAAGGCGCTTACGCCCTGTGCCTGCCAGTCGGGGTGAATACCTGTGAGCAGCAGGTCAGCCACTTTGGGATGTTTTAAGGCTTTGGTAATGTGTATAAACCCAAAAGGGAATAGTTTACCATTCGCTTTTTGCATCGCTTCGCTTAAAGAGGGCAGGCTTACAATAAAACCGATGATTTTTTCGTCTTTATCCAGCACTACTTTTACAAATTTGGGGTTCAAAACCTCTATATATTTGTTGACATAGAACTGTAACAGATCATCCGGCATGGGAACGAAACTGAATAGTTCTTCAAAAGCAGTATTGAGCAGGTGGAAGACATCCAATGCAACCTTTTTAAGTTCCTCTTTGTTGTCAAAGCTTTTTACGGTCAGGTTGTAGCGTTTTTTAATCAGGTCATTCAGCTTCACCGCCTTTTCCGGGATTTCTTTCAATACTTTTTGTTTGAACTCTACCCAATCGATTTCCTTTTCGTACCCCAAAGCTTCGAGGTGTTTATGGTAATAGGGCAAATGGTATTCCGAGGCAATGGAAGGGAGCTGGTCAAAGCCCTCTACCAGCATCGCCTGATGATCGAGGTTAGTGAAGCCCAGGGGGCCATGAACACCTTCCATACCATTGGAAAGGGCATATTGCTCAACAGTATCGAGCAGCAATTGTACCACTTCCGCATCATCTATGAATTCGATGCGGGAAACCCGGCACATTTTCTCGTTGAATTTCTCGTTTGCTGCGGGAGAAATGATCGCGGCTACACGACCCACCACTTTGCCGTCTCTTTCTGCCAGCCAGAAGGCTGCTGTGTTGTATTTAAATGCAGGATTAGTTTCCGGGGAAAGGGCTTTGAGCTCATCGTCCTTGATCGGGGGAACCCAATAGGCATTATCTTTATATAGATCAAAAGGTAGTTGAACAAATTTCTTGAAATCAGATTTCGAGTCAATTTTTCTAATCGTCAGGCTCATAGCTTACTAAACTGTTTTAAGTGCTTTGACCACAAATGTAATAACTAAATAACAGGAATTTCAGCCATTGTTTACTTTTTTCCACAAGAAGGTTTTTTTTCGTGTGGCCGGGTAATGGTAAAATGGCTGAAAAGCCGCTCAAGCACTGTATTTGCCCCCCTCTGCCTACTGGGGATAATTATCCTCTTTTTAACTGGAAATGTGCTTTAAAATCCGTATCTTTGTGTGTTGCCATTACGGCATAATATTTCTAGGATTTAAATATAAAAAATGAGTTTGGAAAATAAGGATACTACAACGGTACAGCCCGGTTATGATGCCAATTCGATACAGGTATTAGAAGGTTTGGAGGCCGTTCGTAAGCGTCCGGCGATGTATATTGGTGATACCGGCGTTAAGGGGCTGCACCACCTGGTTTACGAGGTGGTGGATAACTCGATTGATGAAGCCCTGGCGGGTCACTGTAAAAATATTGCTGTTACGATTCATACTGATAATTCGATTACTGTTGAAGATGACGGACGGGGTATTCCTACCGGCATTAATGCCAAAGAAGGCAAGTCCGCGCTGGAGATTGTGATGACCGTCTTACACGCCGGTGGTAAATTTGATAAGGATTCCTATAAAGTTTCCGGGGGCTTACATGGTGTAGGGGTGAGCTGTGTGAACGCATTAAGCACATTAATGCACACTGTTGTCAGCCGCGAGGGAAAAGTTTTTGAACAAGAATACAGATGTGGCATCCCGCAATATGATGTCCGTGAAATAGGCACCACCGATAAGAGAGGGACCAAACAAACCTTCTGGCCTGATGCGTCTATTTTTACACAAACGACTGTTTATAATAAAGATATCCTGGCAGCGCGCCTCAGGGAGCTTTCTTTTTTGAACAAAGGGATCAGTATTACGCTGACCGATGAAAGAGAAATTGATGATGACGGTAATATGTATTCCGAAAACTTCCTGAGTGAAGGGGGTATCGTAGAATTTATACAGTTATTAGATAAGAATGCCAAAAGAGAAGTATTGATCCCTGAGCCGATTTACATGGAAGGCCATGATGCGGCAGCCAATGTAGCGGTGGAAGTAGCTATGGAATATAATGCTTCTTACAGTGAAAATATCTTTTCTTATGTAAATAATATCAATACCATAGAAGGAGGTACGCATGTTGCCGGTTTTAGAAGGGCGATTACCCGCGTGTTCAAATCCTACGGGGATAAAAATAAATTGTTTGAAAAAGCCAAAGTGGAAATCCTCGGGGACGACTTCAGGGAAGGTTTGAGCGCGATCATCTCGGTTAAAGTTCCGGAGCCCCAGTTCGAGGGCCAGACCAAGACAAAACTGGGTAACTCTGAGGTGAGCAGTATTGTTGACGGTACTGTAGCGAAAGTGCTGGAGTTTTACCTCGAAGAAAATCCCAAGCAGGCCAAGCTGATTATTGATAAAGTGATCCTTGCTGCGCAGGCACGTGCTGCGGCCAAAAAGGCAAGAGAGCTGGTTCAACGTAAAAGCGTCCTGACGGGGGGCGGTATGCCGGGTAAGCTGGCCGACTGTTCCGATAAAGACCCGAGCCGTTGCGAGTTATACCTGGTCGAAGGGGACTCGGCAGGCGGCACGGCAAAGCAAGGGCGCGACCGTAATTTCCAGGCCATTCTGCCTTTGAGAGGTAAAATCCTGAACGTAGAGAAAGCCCAGGAACATAAGATCTATGAAAATGAAGAGATTAAGAATATGTACTCGGCGCTTGGGGTTACCGTAGGCACTGAAGATGACCCGAAAGGACTTAACTTGACTAAACTGCGCTACCATAAGATCATTATTATGACCGATGCCGATGTGGATGGTTCCCACATTGCTACACTGATCCTGACTTTCTTCTTCCGTTATATGAAACCATTGGTAGAGCAAGGTTATTTATACCTGGAACAGCCGCC
>CAXYKQ010000241.1:0-11265 GCA_964277835.1 uncultured Edaphocola sp.
CATCGCAGCATACAGGTATTCCTCCACTACCACACTCAGCCTGTGAATTTCGTCGATGAATAACACATCTCTTTGCCCGAGATTAGTAAGAATACCGGCAAGGTCGCCGGGTTTTTCCAGAACCGGCCCGCTGGTTTCTTTAATATTAACCCCGAGCTCATTCGCTACGATCCGGGAAAGCGTTGTTTTCCCTAGTCCGGGAGGGCCATGAAAAAGTACGTGGTCAAGGGGTTCTCCCCTTAGATTAGCTGCTTTGATAAAGATGCGTAAGTTGTCCACCAAAAGCGGTTGGCCCGAAAAGTCCTCTATAGACTGCGGTCTGATCGTGTTTTCGAACTCTTTCTCTTTCGGTCCTAAATTACCATTCGGCCTTACATTTGATGATTCCATATTCTATACAAAGATAAACTATTGCAGGTGTTCTGCCGTACCTGCTACAAGAGAAATACGTAATTTTGAATAAAATTATACAAAGGAGATCGTGACGGTTTTAGCAGCTACATTAGCCACCATAAAACAATATTGTGCTTACCAGGAGCGTTGCCACAGCGAAGTGCGGCAGAAGCTGCTGGACCTTGGTTGTTATGGCGAAGAATTAGAAGAGGCCATTGGTATTTTAATCGAAGAAAATTTCCTGAATGAAGAACGGTTTGCCATCGCTTATGCCGGCGGAAAATTCCGGATGCAATCCTGGGGGAAGGTAAAGATCCGGCAGCATTTAAAGCAAAAGCAGGTTTCTGAATATTGCATCAATAAAGGATTGAATAGTATCGAGGACAACGATTATTACAACAGGCTGGCCACACTTTTTGAAAAGAAAAACGACACCCTGCGTGCAGAACGCAACCAATGGCGCAGACGACAAAAAATTACCGCTTATTTACTCCAGAAAGGCTATGAAAGTGATTTGATACAGCAGGTTTGGAATTCGGATGAAAGTATGTAAATTTGGTCGTTGGACGTATGAGTAAGATGGTAAAAAAGATCACGGAAGGAGTATGTGTTACCGTAGAGGTTTTCTACAGACCTGAGCAAAGCAGCCCTGTAAACAATAGTTATATGTTTGCTTATAGAATTACTATTGATAACTATTCTAATGTTCCGGTACAGCTCCTGCGCAGGAGCTGGTTTATTGTAGACAGTACATTGGGATTGCGCACGGTGGAAGGAGAAGGCGTCGTCGGCCAAACCCCTATCCTGGACGCCAATGAAACCTTTCAATACGTGTCCGCAGCCAACCTGCGTTCAGACGCAGGAAAAATGTATGGCGTTTATCTTTTCAAGAATTTATATACGAACAAAGATTTCGAGGTTATCATCCCGGAGTTCATGCTGATCACTCCCTTCAAAGCAAATTAATCCTGTAACGCTACCCATTTTATTTCACAATGCCCCATATATAATTTTGTTTTTTTTAACTGTAATATTTTTTGTTACTATTAGAATAGTTTTAATTTTGCTTTGAAATGAATAATACCAGGTTATCTACGGCTTTGCATATATTATCTTTATTGGCGCATAATGACGGTGACTTGCTTACTTCTGAATGGATCGCAGCGAGTATTGGCATTAACCCGGTAATCGTGCGTAAAGAGATATCGGCACTCAAAAAAGCAGGATTGGTGGAAAGCATGACCGGTAAAGAAGGCGGCACCCGCCTGGCCAGGAGTGCTCAGAAAATAAAGCTTGTGGAAATATACCAGGCTATCAACCACGCCAGTCTCTTAGGGAAGCAAAACCAACACCCTAACCCGAAATGCCCGGTAGGTAAAAAAATCAATACCGCACTGACCGCATTGTATGATGAAGCTGAGCAAAAAATACTTAAATTTCTAGGTAAGCGAACCCTTGAAGACTTCAGTAAGGTATTCTAAATTTTTTTTGCTTCAAATTGTAACATATTTTATTACATTAAAAAAAAATAAACAAAAATGAAAGTAGCAGTAATCGGCGCCACCGGATTTGTAGGCACACAAGTAGTAAATGAATTGGTCCACAGGGGTAATGAAGTAATCGCGATCGCCCGGAACGCCGATAAGATTCCGGCCAGGGACAATGTGATCGCAAAGTCAGTTGACGTAAACGACGAATCCGCTCTAGCGGCAGCGATCCAAGGCAGCGATGCAGTGATCAGTACGTATAATGCCGGCTGGACCAACCCGGATATTTACAATGACTTCCTCAGGGGCTCAAGGCATATTGAAAAGGCCGTAGCAGCTTCCGGGGTAAAACGTTTCCTTGCAGTAGGTGGAGCGGGCAGTCTTTATATAGCTGAAGGCCTGCAGCTGGTGGACACTCCGGAGTTCCCGGCAGACATCAAACCAGGAGCGCTGGCAGCCAGAGATTACCTGAATGAGCTTAAACAGAATAAAAGTTTGGATTGGACCTTCTTTAGCCCGGCGATAGAAATGCATCCCGGAACGGCAGGTGTCAGGAAAGGCACTTATCGTACGGCACTTGAAAACCCGGTATTTGACGGAGACGGCAGAAGTGTACTTTCTGTAGAAGATGTCGCTGTCGCCCTGGCCGATGAATTGGAGCAAAACAAATTCATCAGGCAAAGATTCACAGCAGCCTACTAAAGAGGAATAAGGGAAAGCAGCCTGAAAATCCAGTCTATCCTGTTTCTATGGAACTCACCAGGACAACCGGGGTAATTTTTCAGGCTGCTTTTTTTTTATTTCGGGAAGCTTAGTTTTTAATAATCTTAAAGGTATTCAGGTACTGCCTGGTTTGATCTGTAGTCGCTATCTGCAGCATATAAAT
This sequence comes from uncultured Edaphocola sp., assembly GCA_964277835.1. Lineage (GTDB taxonomy): Bacteria > Bacteroidota > Bacteroidia > Chitinophagales > Chitinophagaceae > Edaphocola. The sequence continues at coordinate 2,767 of CAXYKQ010000241.1, forward strand.
ACCGGCGGCATAGGTTTTGAAATCCAATGTAATCAATGCTGACCCGTTGTGTTGTTTTATTTTTTCCAGGTGCTGTTCCCTACCGGAAATATCTGTTAACTTAAGATCTATATCCAGGTTACGATCCAGGTTGAATTTTATATGTAGCTGGTCACTCGCCGGGTTCGGATAGATGCTTATTCCCTCTAAAGCGAGCTGATCTTTGAGCCCGGTAACCTGGAGCATTGGTTGCAAAATACCCTGGGTAACTACTACAGCGCCGATACTCACAGTATTTACCAGTACCATTTCTCCTACAGACCATTCATAAGTATTTCCCGATACTGTGGCACTCCCCCCTGCTGCATTTAAGGTAGCCGGGCCGGTTGATTGTGCCATTCCTACAAAATTCAGGCTGGTCATAAATAGCGCAAATACTATTTGTAAGGTTTTCATATCTTAAAATTTATGGGTTACAAATAGGTAATTATTATTTGCTGCTTTTCATTTCAGCTCTTAAAGCAGCTATTTCAGCTTTTAAAGCTTCAATTTGTGCTTGTTGTTCCTGTATCGCTTTGATGGCAATCACACTCAATCCTGCATAATCCATACCTAATTGTTGATCCACTTGTGGATTTCCTTCGTTATTTTTATTTACAGAGATTAACTCTGGAAATATTTGCTGTACATCCTGGGCCAGGAAGCCAATAGACTGGATATGCTCCGGGTTATTTTGTTTAAATTCATAGCGTTTAGCTGCTAACAATTTTAATTTGGGCAGGATAGTTTCCATATTCCGGATATTGGTTTTCAATCTTGCATCAGAACTTGAAGTATAGGCTCCGGTTATCCCGTTAAAATAGCCAAGATTCCCTGTCTTACCGATGATCATATCTCCTGTAGAGGAGGCATAAAAGCTCCAACCAGTACTCGCTGTCGTATTCTGAATGCGCATACCATTATCACTAAAGGTCCCGGTGATACCATCTACCTGTAAGCGGTATTTGGGGAAGCGGGTACCGATACCCACATTGCCAATGGAATCTACCGTCAATTTTGGCACCGCAGCAACGGTAAGATGAACAGATCCTGAGGTATTACCCCCACCGGTACCGAAGTCCACATCCTCATTTTTACCAGAATAGCTACCGATATAACCACGATATTGCCCGGCCTCATACAATCCCCACCAAAGGCTGCTGCTGGTAGCACCTCTCAAGCCGGTACCGCCACTAGAGGTTGCCTGGACTCCATTTGCGGTCAAAGCAAAAGGAACCGAATTCAGTGGCTGGGTACCCAGATCGGTATAGCTGGTACCTCCTGCCGGGTCGATTTCAACTTTAATTTTCGCGCTGTTTAACCCGGCAACAGCAGACATGGTCCCGCTGATAATTGTGCCGTCACCGATCTGCAGGTTGTATAAGCCATAAGCATTGGTAGTGGCGGTATGCGATTCTGAGAACATCGTTGCCGCTGCATCGTCTAAAATACTAATGCGCAAAGCTATATTCTGGTTGGCAAGTGGTGCGCCGGAAGCATTCCTGGCGATACCCTGGTAGTTAAAGGTTAGAGGTTGTGCCAAGCTGCTTCCAAAGAACAGCAGGCAAAGAGCGACGGTTGTTAAAATACTTTTCATGATCTAATTTTTGATGTTATAAATAAATTTATAATGTAAAATTAAAATGCGGTACCTCGCAAACAATCAGGAAAAATACCCTATTTATAATAGCAGTATTTAGGTATAAGCATGATCAAGAACAGGGCAATTCAGCGTTTTAGACGCCTGATAAAAAAAGGGAACACGTTTTTTTGTTCCCTGATTTTTTATTCGTTCGATTATCCTAAATGCCTCCTCTTATCTGGTCTACAATAGCCTGCCCGCCTTTTCTCAAAACTGCATTGCCGGCAATAGCCCCGGCTTCTGCCGCCTGTGCAACAGGAAATACCGCCTCATGTTCGATCAATGTCCTGCCGTCAGTACTGCAAATACTGCCTTTGAAAAAGAGCTGCTCTTCTTTAACTTCTGCAAAAGCACTTACAGGAGTAGAACAGCCTCCCATAAGGGTTTTCAAGAAATCGCGCTCCACTTTTACGGCCATTGCAGTGTCCGAGTCGTTAAAAGCTTTTGTCGCTTCGAGGCAATCCTCGTCTCCCGTCCTGCACACGATCATTATAGCGCCTTGTGCCGGTGCCGGTAACATCCAGTCTAAAGTTTCATATTGCTCCGGCAATAAAGCTACCCGCGCCAAACCGGCTTCTGCGAATACTGCCGCATCCCAATCACTGGCATCCAGTTTTTGTAAACGAGTCTGAACATTGCCCCTCAGGTTTTCGATGACACATCCGGGATAGCGGTTCAATAGCAAAGCCTTTCGCCGCACCGACCCCGTACCGATCTTTGCGTATGCCTCCTGTTTTGTTTTGCCTTGAGGAAATACTAAAATATCCTTTGCAGAAGCCCTCGGTAGCACGGCAGCCTGCTCAATGCCTTGCGCCAGTTGGGTGGGCACATCTTTCATGGAATGAACTGCTATATCTATTTTATCACTTAACAGGTAGGCATCTAAGGTTTTGGTAAATACGCCTTCCACGCCCATCGCATAAAGCGGTGTCACCAAATCCAGGTCGCCTTCACTTTTTACCGGGACTAATTCCGCTGTCCGACCATTTTGCTCCAGGAGGTCTTTTACCGTGTTGGCCTGCCACAGGGCCAGTTTACTATCACGTGTTCCTATTCTTATTGTTCTCATTGCAAAGATTGTATTCAGATCCGTTCGGGCGTCTTCCTCCAGGCCTTTTGTATTTTCAATTGTTGAACTAAATTTAAAACCGGTAGACACCAAGCCAATCCATGGCATTCTTTGCCAATAAGGCTTCCCGCACCTGCTTATCTTGTATATGCGTTTCAATCAGCTTTCCGGGATGATGCTCGCCTAAAGGAAAAGGATAATCGCTGCCCATGCAGATCTTATCGGCGCCCATTACGTCGATCACGAAATCGAGGGCCTGTGCATCGTGTACCAGGGCGTCGATCCAGAACTTACCGATGTATTCCCTCGGAGATTTGGCGTTATCAATGGCACACAGATCCGGGCGTACGTCAAACCCGTGCTGTATGCGGCCTATCGTTGCCGGGAAGCTACCCCCGCCATGGGCGAAGGCCACTTTTAAATGCGGGAATTTTTCAAAAACGCCGCCAAATATCATCGAACAGATCGCCCTGGAGGTTTCCGCCGGCATACCTACCAGCCAGGGGAGCCAATAGCGCGCCATATCCTGCTCGCCCATCATTTCCCAGGGATGCACAAAAATACTTGCGCCCATTTTCTCGGCCGCTTCCCAGAATGGAAAGAAATAAGGATCGCTGAGGTTTTTACCATTGATGTTAGATCCTATTTCTATACCCGGCATTTTTAACTCTTTGATGCAACGTTCCATTTCTTTGATCGCGAGGTCAACATTTTGTAATGGCACCGTACCCAGGCCTATGAAGCGCGACGGGTGTTGCTCCACTACAGAAGCAATGTGATCATTAAAGAATCTTGATGTTGCTAACCCGTGTTGAGGATTGGCCCAGTAGTTAAACAAAACGGGGATGGTAGACAGTACCTGGACGGTAACTTCTGTATCATCCATTTCTTTCATCCTCGCGCCTGCATCCCAGCAGTTCTGCTCTACCTCCCTGAAGAAAGTGTCCCCTTTTATCATTTTAGCACAACAGGGTTTATGATGCTGCAGGGTAATAAAATCGCCGTAGCCGAATTTTTCAAACCAATTAGGAATGTGCTCCGGCATTATATGGGTATGGATGTCTATTTTCATTTATAAAAAGTATAAAGGGAAGAGTCAAAATTAAGCATATAAACTCGTTTTGCCTTGCCGGTGAAGAGATATAGTTACAGGAACTACTCCATCATTTTATCTACTATAGCTTTACGCAAATCGTAAAAAGCCGGCCGCAACGCACTTTCTCCATCCGTACCGTAATTCACGATCAACACCATTGTTTGCCCTTTCTCGGGAAAGTAAAACATATCGGCGCTATAGCCCAGGTCCCGTCCCCGGTGTCCCCAGGCATACTCCGAGGGGTCTGCCCTCCGGATAAAGTCTTTCATGGTTCCTGCCCCCAGGAGCCGGTCGGCACCTGCTTCTAAAGGCATATCAAAGGTCAGCATCTGGTCGAGTGAATTTCGACTCACAAGGGTCTTATTTTCAAATAAGGCCTCAGAAAATTTCAGGAGGTCAAATACATTCGTGTATAAACCTGTATAGCCATTGCCACTCCCGGTATTGTAGCTGGAAACATTAGCAATCGTCCCGTTATTAAACAAGTCATAATAGCCCTGGGCTACACCTTGAACAGGTAAAGCATCATGGTAATAATAAAAGCTCTGCTGTAATCCCAGAGGTTCAATAATCTTTTCGCGTAATAATGCTGCATGGGATCTGCCTGTAGCTTTATCGATCACCATACTTAACAACAAAGTATTGGTATTGCTATATCCTTCCTGTGTGCCCGCTTCAAAAGCAGGCGCTTTACCCCGAACAAATTTCAGGATATCATACTGGTCCCGGAATGCAGGGGGATCGTTCAAAACAGAGAGGTAAAAACTGTTGTCGGTAATCACATCAAAAATACCCGTAGTATGTTTGAGCAGCTGCCGTACCGTTACTTTATCTGCATTGGCAATATCCTTTAAATCCTTCTCCGGCAAGTATGCGGACACTTTCTTATCCAGGTCGATCCTTCCTTCTTCTGCCAGTTTGAAAGTAAGTGCGCCCATAAATATTTTAGTAAGGCTGGCTACTTTATTGACGTGGCAAGGCTGCATCGGAATCCCTTTGGCTATATCGGCCTTACCGGAAGCGCCGTACCAGGTACCTTCCGCATCTTTTATCAGCAATACGATACCCGGTAATCCTTTTTGGGTATACTCATCCATAATATTTTGGAAAGCGGCGCCTTTCGTATGCGCTGCTGCCGGTGTATAGGTACATACATCCGTAGGTGTAATACTTTCTTTTCTCTTGCAGGAAGACCACAGCATGAGGATCAGGGGTAGCAGTACTCTAAATTTCATCGGGGTTCTATTTAACTATTTTATTGAAATAATATACCACCCCTAACTGCACCGAATTATTGGGTAGTACAGGTACATATTTGTTGACAAATGGTGACTGTACCCAGAATTGATACCCCACAAATCCATCTATAGGAATTTTACAGCTGCGCTGAAAACTGTAGCCGATATTAAGGGTTAATCCGCCCATAAATTGATGTCTGCCCTTGAAAGCCTGCTCCCGGTAAGCCCCGTTATTAAATTCAAATACCTGTATTGCCGGAATGGAAAGCAGGTAACCGGCTCCCAACCTGGGTTCTGCATACCAGTCCTGGGTGAACCTGTACCGATAGGCCAGTTCTGTATAAGCCTGTATTCCATGTTGCGCATTTTGATGGTAAAAGTAACCCAGCTTTGCCGTTTGAAACAGCCGGTACTTTTTGCCAGCACTATATTGAAAATGCCTGCCAATGCTTATTCCAGGATGCAGTGGCGTACTCCAGATACCTAATTTACCTTTGCCGGGCATGAAGGTCCCGTTATTGAAGAGTGTCAATTCGTAGCCTTTCTGTTTTAAACGGGCCGTTTGTGGCTCCGGGTCCAGGCTGCGCGCCCGGCTCAACCCGGGAGCCAATACGAGCAATAGGGGAAACAGCAATATTTTCATAAAAAAGAATGAATATTAAAGTTATTTCTTTTTCCTGCAACCGAGAGGAAAAACGGAAAGTTTATAGGGCTGTTTAACCAATGGAGACATGTAGTAATGATTTCATCCAGGGCAGCTTAATGATACTAACGTTCCAGGGATATTGGTCCAACAAAATATCAATCGGCGAGCCTTCAAGGTAAATTTTTATACGATCTCCATCTATACTTAAGCTAGCTTGTCTTTGGAAAAAAGAGCTGCGTAAGCTATCCATTGAAGTATTTCTCAAGCCCGGCCACTGCGCAATGAAGGATTCCAGGCATTCCTGTATCTCATCCATTTCTTCTCCCGATAAAGCCTCCATTTCGCTAATGGCAACAGAAGAGGTCACACCACAAAGTAATTTTAAAAATAACTCTGATCCTTCAGCGGCGCTGTTGTTCCCCGAAGTGATGTACTGCAATACTTTAAAGGCCTTCCAGCGCGCATCATTGCTAATGAACTGCTCCCCCCTTAACAAATTCTGTTGTGTGAATAAGGGAATGAAAAATGGGTGCAGCAGTATAATGCCCACACCTGAAGACCGTATATCAATTGCCATAGCTTAGGTTTTAAAAATCCCGGATCATGTCCTTTGTTTTTTAATTACCGGACCAAAAAGTACGCCTGGTATTTTGGTGATGTGCTTAGCCTTGTTGACCCGGGGGCCATGGATCATCGGTACATTCAGATTGCCTTGCAGCACTTACCCTGTAAATAAGGCACGGCAGCCCGCTACTTAAAACAGACTGTTCTAACATCAGGTTTTGTTCGAGGGTAAGATTCGCCAGGTGTATGGTGTAATGGATACACTGTGTTGACAGGCGATGGTAACTGTTAGCGGCAAAATAATGCAATACGCGATCCAAGTCGAGGATTCCCGCTTCATAATCACTATTGTAAGCAGTAACGGCTATGTATAAATCCATGGAATACTCGTTAGCCTGAGGCAAATCTTTATATCCATATTTCGGCGATACCACGGGCTTTTGCATGGCTGCATTTTCCCGGACATTTAGCAGGCTGATATAAATTCCATTGGGCATATCGGGGCTAGCTTTCAATGGTAGTTTACCCAAATAACAGGTATCTCCTAAATCGGACCGGATATCTTTTAACAGATCGAGCAGCATAACGTTCAGTTTAAGTAACAAAGGTTATAGTTGCCAATTTAAAATATTGATGCTCACTAAATCCTGTTACCCTTTAAAATTACAAAAAAAGCCTGTCAAATTTTATGACAGGCTTTCGTGTATTTATTTTTCAGTGATTACAAAGTACGTTTTACTTCAACTTCTTCGTAACCTTCCAGAACGTCTCCTACTCTGATATCATTATAGTTTTTAATGCTCAAACCGCATTCATACCCTGCAGCAACCTCTTTCACATCGTCTTTGAAACGTTTCAGTGAAGAGAGCTCACCGGTATGTACTACAATTCCTTCACGGATTACGTTCAGCTTAGTATTTCTCGAGAACTTACCATCTAATACGTAACATCCCGCAATAGTACCTACACCACTGATCTTGAACACCTCGCGAACTTCGATATTACCCACCACTTTCTTCTCAATAGTAGGCTCCAGCATACCTTCCATCGCCAGCTTGATCTCATCGATCGCATCGTAGATGATGGAATAGTAACGGATCTCGATATTTTCCTGGTCGGCCAGTTTCGCTGCCTGTGAAGACGGGCGTACCTGGAAGCCGAGGATGATCGCATCGGAAGCCGAAGCCAGCAATACATCAGACTCAGTGATCTGACCCACACCTTTGTGTACAATGCTCACTACTACTTCTTCAGTAGATAGTTTTTGCAGGGAGTCGCTCAATGCCTCTACAGAACCATCGAAGTCACCTTTGATGATCACGTTAAGCTCTTTAAAGTTACCCAAAGCCAAACGACGACCGATCTCATCCAGGGTAATGTGTTTACGGGTACGGATACCTTGCTCCCGCATGATCTGCGCACGACGGTTAGCAACGGTCTTAGCTTCAGATTCGTCGGCATATACTTTAAACTTCTCACCCGCTTGTGGTGCCCCGTTCAAACCTAATACCTGAACCGGGGTAGACGGCCCTGCTTCTTTTACTCTTTGTCCACGTTCATTGAACATGGCTTTTACTTTACCAAAGTGCTGACCGGAAACGATCATATCACCCATGCTCAGCGTACCGTTCTGAACCAGGACGGTAGAAACGAATCCACGACCTTTATCCAGGGAGGCTTCAATGATGGAGCCGGTCCCTACTTTCTCAGGATTTGCTTTCAATTCCAGCAATTCTGACTCTAATAATATTTTTTCCAGCAATTCTTCGATACCAATTCCTTTTTTAGCAGAAATCTCCTGGCTTTGGAATTTGCCACCCCAGTCTTCTACCAGGATATTCATACCGGCTAATTGCTCTTTAATTTTTTCAGGGTTGGCGCCATCTTTATCAATTTTGTTGATGGCAAATACCATTGGAAGTCCTGCTGCCTGGGCATGCGAGATCGCTTCCCTGGTCTGTGGCATGATGGCATCATCCGCTGCAACAACGATTACAGCCACATCCGCTGCCTTCGCACCACGGGCACGCATCGCCGTAAAGGCTTCGTGACCCGGAGTATCGAGGAAGGTGATGTTCTTACCGGAATCTGTGGTAACGCGATAAGCACCAATGTGCTGGGTAATACCACCCGCTTCACCGGCTACCACACTTGCGTTACGAATATAATCCAGCAAGGAAGTTTTACCATGGTCAACGTGACCCATGATGGTCACAACCGGCGCTC
>CAXYKQ010000242.1:0-4465 GCA_964277835.1 uncultured Edaphocola sp.
CGGTGCTATGGCTGGCGCAGGAAAAGCAGGTGCAGCACTTTGAAGAGCTGCTGTTGCTGGAAGGCCTGGGCCCGAGAACTTTGCAGTCGCTGGCGCTGGTGAGCGAAGTGATCTACGGGCAGCCCACACAGTTTAAGGATCCGGCGCGTTTTTCTTTTGCCCATGGCGGCAAGGATGGGCACCCCTTCCCGGTGCCTACTAAAGTGTATGATGAAACGATCGACACTTTACAACAGGCCATTCAAAGGGCGAAGCTTGGCCGGCAGGATAAAATGCAGGCGATTCAATCGCTGTCGAAAATAACGGAGCGTTTGTCTAAAGATTTTATCCCGGATGGCAGTATTGACGAGGTGATCGCTCATGAAAGGGCGGAGTCCTGGAAATATGGCGGCCGGACGGTTTTTGGGAAGGTGAAGGGGCCGCAAAGCAAGCAATTAGATTTATTTAATGATGATCAACTATGATAATGTTTCCATAGAACAGGCAGCTGCCCTACAGGACCAAATGAGGGCCTGCCTGCGTTTTGACCTTGCGGGCGAACGGGAGTTGACTACGATCGCCGGTGCTGATATTTCCTTTAATAAAGGCAGCAATGCGTTCTTCGCGGCGATCGTATTACTGAGCTTTCCCAATATGGTATTACAAGCTTTTGCCCTGGCGCGGGGCAGTAGTAATTTTCCTTATGTACCAGGATATTTGGGTTTTCGAGAAGTGCCCAGCTTGCTGAAAGCCTGGGAGCTGATTCCGCAAAAACCTGATCTATTGGTGCTGGACGGACAGGGTATTCTGCATCCGAGGCAAATGGGCATTGCGTCGCATTTTGGTGTGCTCACCCATCATCCGACCATTGGCTGTGCTAAAAACTCACTGTTCGGACAGTACGAACCGCTGGGACTGCAAAAGTATGCAGCAAGCCCTATATATGGTCACGGTGGCGTTGCCGGCTATGCCCTGCGGACAAAAGATGGCGTACAGCCGGTATATATTTCCCCGGGTTATGGCTTAAATGTTGCGCAGTCACTCGCTATTATGCGCCAATGCATCGGTAAATACCGTATCCCCGAACCCACACGGATAGCACATGAAATAGTCAACCGGTTCAGAATAGGAGAGCTGAAAGAAGGATTTCATAAGGTTGCTCAGAGCCCGGAATTGTTTTGAAACGTGCAGCTTTAATAAGGATAGGGATATAATGGATGGGCATATAGTAGCCTTTTGCTATTTGTGTTGCTGGTAGCTACTAATTTTTATCAACAATCAATGGCTGTACCGGATATGCTATTAATCCATTAGAATCGTTGCTGCCCAATACTTGCGACCTGCCAATTAAACGTTAAGGCGATTATTCTGGCCTGAAAATTGCTGCTATTTCACCGTGTGTATTGACCTTTGACGAGCGATCGAGCAACTAATCTAAAAACCCGTTTAAAATAATAAAATATGAAACTGATTTTTCCATTAGTACTGGCTTCCCTTACCAGCATGGCCTGCAACAACAGCACCACAAACGCTAACAGCAATAACACCAAAACCGATTCTCTCGATAATTCTACCGCGACAGAAAAACCTAATACCAACTATAAACCGGCTTTCGAAGGGCAAACCAGGATAGCCGCAGTGAAAACAAATACACCCTACCAGGGAACCATAATCACTGAATCGCTAAAGTCTCCCTGGGGTATTGCCGTGCTTCCCGATGGCAGACTGCTGATCACCGAGAAAAAAGGAACCCTGCGTATTGTTGATCCCGCAAGCGGAAAGGTAAGTGAAAAGATCGAGGGTGTAGGCGAAGTAGATGACAAAGGACAAGGCGGTTTACTTGGACTCACGCTTGATCCGGACTTTGCTACCAACCGGATGGTGTATTGGGTCTTCTCCGAAAAGGTAGATAAAGGTAATCATACTGCGGTAGCAAAAGGTAAACTTGCAGAAGACGAAAAATCGATACAAAACAAACAAGTTATCTACCGGGCGCTCCCTACCTATGATGGCGACAAGCATTACGGAGGACGTATTGTTTTCGCTAAAGATGGTAATTTGTTTGTCAGCACGGGCGAGCGCTCTGATAAAGAAACGCGTCCACAAGCACAAGACCTTAAATCGGCACTCGGTAAAATCCTGCGCATCACCAAAGGCGGTAAACCCGCAGCAGGCAATCCATTTGAAGGCAATAAAGATGCCTTACCTGAAATATACAGCTATGGCCACCGTAATACGCAGGGCTTAGCTTTCCATCCGGAAACCGGCACGCTTTGGAACAATGAATTTGGTCCGCTGGGTGGCGATGAGTTAAACCTGATCAAAGCGGGCGTCAACTATGGCTGGCCGATCATCACCTACGGGCTCGAGTATAGCGGCGCCCCGATCGGTAATCCACCCATCCAACAAAAAGAAGGCCTGGAACAACCGGTCTACTACTGGGACCCGGTATTATCCCCAAGCGGTATGACTTTTTATACCGGAACAAATATCCCCGAATGGAAAAATAATTTATTCCTGGCAGGACTCAATAGCTACCATATTTCTCGCCTGGTGATTAAAGACAATAAGGTCGTTGGTGAAGAACGCATCCTGGATAAAGAAGGGAAACAGCGTTTCCGCGATATCGCACAAGGAAAAGATGGAGCTCTGTATGCCATTACTGATGGCGGGCGTTTATATAAAATTGATAAAAAGTAATTATATGGATCCGCATAAGGACCGCCGGGACTCCCGTAGCGGTCCTTTGTTTTATAGCATCTTTTGACCTTTCTAACTCTATGCAGCGTATACTTTTCTTTTTTACGATCCTATCCAGTTTCTTAATAACAGCTACGCTACAGGCACAGGAAACAGACACTGCCGGTAATAGCTCCGAACTGGCTCCTGTAAGTGTTATGGCATATTTCAATCGCCAGCCCGTGCTGGGACTTACTGCTGCTGCACAGACCTTATCTTCGACTAATATAGAAGCACAGCTGACCACTACCCTATTGCCGGCCATAAATACCGTTGCGGGTATGCGCATGGAGGAGCGTTCCCCCGGGAGCTACCGGCTTACGATGCGCGGCAGCACCATCCGTTCGCCCTTTGGTATCCGGAATGTGAAAGTCTACCTGGATGAATTTGCACTTACCGATGCCGGTGGTAATACTTATCTGAACTTAATTGATCCGGCTTCCATAGACGAGATAAATATTTTGAAAGGTCCTGACGGTTCGCTGTACGGTGCTAATTCTGGTGGGGTACTGCGGCTGCAACCAAAAGGCTTTAGGGTAAAAGAAAATAGCGGATCATTACTGTTGAGCGGTGGATCTTATGGCTTGTTCCAGGAACAGCTTTCGGTGCAACGGAAGGTCACGGACAACTATTCTTTTTCTGTAGATCAGTCTTTTACCCGTGCTGATGGTTACCGGGAAAATACGGCTTTAAACAAAAAGACTTTTCAGACCGCCCACAAATGGAACTATGCAAAGAAAACAGAGTTGCGGCTTCTGGCTTTTTATACTGACCTGGACTACCGTACTCCGGGTGGACTCACTGAGGCGCAGATGCTGGAAAATCCAAGGATGGCAAGACCTGCGACGGGAATGACACCTTCTGCCCGGGAGCAAAATGCAGGTATCCGAAATCAGACATTTTTTGGCGGAGTCGTACACGATATCCGGTTTAATGAACATTTTTCGCATACGGTAAGTGTATTCGGTTCATTTACCGATTTTGAAAATCCTTTTATTACCAATTACGAATTCCGGAAGGAAAGTAACCTGGGGGTACGCACTTATTTTTCTTATAAGCAAGAACAAGATAACCAACTGCAGTGGCAGATGCAGCTGGGTTTTGAAGGTCAAAAGGGTTGGGCACAGATTGACAATTACGATAATGAACGCGGAAGACGGGCTGCAATACAGGCAATGGATGATTTAAACAACCTGCAGGGTAGCCTGTTTTACCGGGCTATGGCGCGCCTGTATCAACGTTGGACCATCGAAGCTTCAGTCGGCTTAAATTATGCCGGAATTGATTATGTACAGAGATTCCCGTTAACCAGCAAAGGTAAAATAGATTTTGACCCGATCTGGATGCCCCGTTTGGCCAGCTCCTATTTGCTGAGTGAGGCGATTGCCGTCCGCGGCTCGGTATCGAAAGGATATTCCCCGCCGACGATTTCAGAAGTGCGTTCCTCGGATAATACGCTCAATACCGCTTTACGTGCAGAGACCGGCATCAATTACGAAGTAGGGTTAAGGTTGGAGACGCGCAATCGCCGTTTTATTGCCGACCTGGCCGCCTACCACTATGACATGAATGATGCTATTGTCAGGCAATTACGGAACAATGGCGCAGAATATTTTGTCAATGCAGGCGTCGTGCGGCAGCAAGGCGTAGAGGCTTCTATCTGGGCACAGGTAGTGCCATTGCAGCAAAGCGGTATTTTACGTTCTTTACAATGGCAGTCTGCAGCAACTTATAACCATTACCGTTT
>CAXYKQ010000243.1:0-8561 GCA_964277835.1 uncultured Edaphocola sp.
ATTTTTTCTGGATGATCATAGCTGCGGAGACCGTATCAATTGTAGAACTGAAAGGCTCTGCGGGTCTGCGGTCCAGGCTTTTGATCGCAGCCCTTTCCTTTTCCGTTTTATTTACGATCATCGGCAGCCTGGTAGGCTTAAGCCCTTATCTTGCCGTGTTACTCCTGTTCCCGGTTGCTTTTGCCACCGGCCTGATGAAGAACCTTGGCGATTGGGGTCTTGCCCTGGCCTTGAATATTTACCTGTTTTACCTGCTCGCTTCTAATCATCCCACACACAGCTGGACTGAGTTAACCGAACGAATGACCTACGTGGCGCTGGGTGGAGTTTGGGCAATGGCCGTTGGTATTTTCAGTTTTTCTTTTCTGCCTCAGGGCAAACCCTATCGCAGGACTATTGCACACATCTGGCTAGCTGTAGAGCAGCTGATTGCGCTGGTAGCGAATAGCTGGGATACGAAGGCGAAACGCAGCCCGGTAAGAGCGATCTACCTGAAAGAGAAAGAGGTCCGAAAGGCTATTGATGAATCTATTGCCCAGTTCAGTATACTTTATGGCAATAAGCAGAGCGGCAGTAAAACAGACCAGCAACTGAGTTACGCGAGGAGGTGCGCCGCCCTTGCCAGCCTGCAGATCATCAGTGTTGCGGAACTGTCCGAAAAGTTGTTTAAAGAAAATCCTGACCCGCTATTCAAAGCGCAAATATTTTCCATCTTAAAAGTGCTGGAACAAATGGCCAACAGGATGGGCTTCTTCTTGTACACCATGAAAGATGAAGAACTGCTCCTGCTGCAATCGCGGCTGAAACGCCTCGAGCAATTCCAGGAGCAATTGAAAAAGATGCCTGATGCGAGCAAAGAAAGCAGTCAGGACTTATTGTTACATATCAGTCGCTTTAGCCGGCTGGTCAATATTTCTATCCAGACCATCTCCGGGAATAAAGAAGGACGCATTTACCAGCAATATTCGCTATTGCAAACCCTCAATATTTTGCATCCGAAACACCTGATCCATAACCTGAGGCAATTTATCAATTTTGACAACCTAACGCTGAAATATGCCTTAAGAATGGCAATAGCGGCAATGTTCAGTTACCTTACCGGTGTCTTGTACCTGCCGCAGCATAGCTACTGGCTGCCGCTGACGACAATCATTGTCACCCAACCTTTCTTCGGCGCTACGCTCAAGCGCGGCATAGAAAGAAGCATTGGCACCATCGCCGGTGTTGTGACAGGCGGACTTTTAATGATGCTTCCTTTCGCGTTTGCGATCCGGTATATTCTTATATTCTTCGGGGCAATCCTGATGATCTATAACCTGAGAAAGAATTACGCCTGGGCAGCTTTTTTCATCAGTTTATTTCTCATCGGCCTGATGTCTACCGGGGATGAGGTGGCCAGCTCATTGATCCTGGAACGTATTGTTGCCACCATAATCGGCGGCGCTATAGCGATTATTTCAGGGTTTATCTTGTTCCCGGCCTGGGATAAAAAGCTGTTGCCGAAATACCTGACACAAGCCTTAGCCGCTAACTACAGGTATTTTATTCATTTGTTTTATGATTTAAAGTGGCAGCCGGAAGGCCAGAATTGGGTGCAATATAAAATAGCCGCGGAATCCAGCAACAGCAACGCTTATGATTCGCTGAACCGGTATCTTAACGAACCTAAATACAGGGAGAAAAACCTGGTACCGGCCTATTTCACCGCAATTACCTACAATATAAGAATTACCCGGGAATTGAATTTTTACCAGGACGATAAAGAAGCTGAGGATATTCAAAAACGTGTGGACAACAGGGACGACGATTCCGTTATTCCTATGCTGACCAATATTCATTACTTGTTCCAGCAGTCGATCACGCTGCTGGAGCAAAGGTATGACTTAGACATGGGCATCAACTGGACAGAAGAAAAAATAATAAAAAGTAATTTAGAGCCTTCCGAACACCAATGGCAATGTGTGGAAAGGCTCTACCTGGAGCTCAAAGCACTTAATTCAGGCTTGACTCACTAGAATCAGAAAACGGTAACCTTTTTTATCAGACGTCCAGCTCTTTCAAGGCTTGCTGATTATTTTCAATCAGCTGCATCAGACGCCTGCGGTCGCTATCGGTCAGCATTACGGTTTCATCGGCCAACAATGCTTTCAGCTCTTCCAGCTCTTTTTCTTTACTGCCGAACCATTTTTTAAGGGTAGCGTTGACCTTACTGGCTGCTCCTGCAACGGCAATGCGACTTCTGCGTCCCTGGGCCGGGGCAAAAAATACTCCTATTAATACCCCTAGAGAAAGACCTGCTGTGAATTTCGTAAGTTTCATATAAGTACCTAGTTTTTGTAAATATACAGCAAAAGGAAGTTTGAAGATTCTAAACAAATCATAAAAGGCTTCCCGCCCACAGTCAGCGGCAGCATTTAAGATGATTTTACAAGTATTTTATTTAGGTTTGCAATACTATTAAAAACAAAGAAATAATGACCAATACAACTATAAGCCAGGTAAAAGAAAGACTGGACAAAGGTGAATCCCTTTATATAATCGATGTAAGAGAAGCGAACGAATATGCCGAAGACAATATCGGCGCGACTTTACTGCCATTAAGTACTTTAAGAAATTTTGATTCCGAGGCGATAGAAGATTTTAAAGACCAGGAATTGATCATTCACTGCAGAAGTGGTAAAAGAAGTATTGAAGCCTGTCTTTTACTGGAGCAAATGGGCTTTACTAACGTGGTGAACCTTGAGGGCGGCATTATGGAATGGCGTCAGCAGTTAGGCGAAAGGAATTACAGATAATGCAGCACCTGGAACCGTTCTACCATTGGCGGCATCTCTATATGGCCGAGGAAGATCCGGCCTCGCCGTTTTATGGAAAAATATACAGCGAGTTCGAGTTCCGTGATACGATCTATAATTATTACATCCACCCGCAATGGGACAATTTCGATTCGTCCACCCTCTACCTGAAAATACTTTTCGTGGATTACGAGGAAGGTTTCACGATTATCGAGTTGCTGGGGGAATGGAATGATGCTATAGGTAATGATATCATGCAATTGAAACGCAACATCATTGATGATATGATACGGAATGGTATCAGTAAATTCATCCTTATCGTAGAAAATGTATTGAATTTCCACAGTAGTGACGACAGTTATTATGAAGAATGGAATGAAGATATTGCAGACGAAGAAGGCTGGATCGTGATGCTGAATCTGCCGGAGCACCTGAAACAGGAAGTGAAAGCCGCAGGGATCAATTATTATGTATTTCAGCAGGAGTATGACGAATGGCGCACGCACTTGCCGGCCATAGTTTTTCAAAAAGTAGAAGACCAGTTATTAAAAAGGATTGGCTAGACCGCTTATCTCAATTGACGAAGAATGAATGTATCAGTTTTTATTCCCTGCTTTATCGACCAGCTTTACCCGCAAACGGGTATGAACATGGTCAAAGTATTGGAACGCCTGGGCTGCAATGTCGATTACCCCAAAGGACAAACCTGTTGCGGACAGCCTGCCTGTAATGCCGGTTTCCAGGATGAGGCCAGGGATATCGCTAAAAAGTTTTGCAACGATTTCTCCCATAACGACCATTATATTGTTGCTCCTTCGGGTTCCTGCGTTGGCTATATCGTCAACCAATATAACCGGCTGTTGAAGCATTCCAGCGCTTACACGCAGTTCAAAAATATCAAAGGACGGATATTCGAGTTCAGTGATTTCCTCGTGAATAAAATGGGCGTTTCCAAGATGAATGCTAGTCTCAATGCAAAAGCCAGTTATCATGACGGCTGCGGCTCGTTAAGAGAATGCGGTATCAAGCAGGCGCCCCGGCAACTGCTGCAGCATGTGAACGGGCTGGAATTGCTTGAAATGAAAGAGTGTGAGACCTGTTGCGGATTTGGCGGCACATTTGCGGTAAAATATGAACCCATTTCCATAGGTATGGCTAAAAACAAAGTAGACAGTGCAGAAGCAACCGGCGCGCAGATGATCATTTCATCCGACATGTCTTGCCTGATGCATATTGACGCGTACATCAAGAAGCAAAACAAAACTATAAAAACCATGCATATTGCGGATGTGCTGGCTTCGGGTTGGTAAATAAACAGAATGGACAGGATGAAACTTTTAAAATCTTTATTAATAGCAGGTATTACGCTGGCAGGCGCCCGCCAGGCACATGCCCAGGAGCACCAGCATGCCCCCAAAGACAGTCTTTCGGCTAAGATGCGTAAGATTTTTTACGGCATGCAATTTCAAGATGTTTTCAACGGTAATGCGGTGGTAGACATTAACAGCATGCCTGCCGACACGCCGGTATTACTCATGTATTACAGTACAGAATGTGGACATTGCCGCCTCGACGCGCAAAAGTTGCCGGAATTGGTGCCGCAATATGAAATCCCGTTCTGGATGGCCTCGGCTCACGAGCCGGCTCTGCTCAATCGATTCGCAGATGATTTTAAGTTAAGGAATGTTCCTAAACTACGTTTCTTGTACGATTTCTCCAAAGGCATGCACAACTGGTTCGAATTTCAATATGTACCGTTCATTGTGCTGGTAGACAAGAAAGGAAATCTCATTAAAGAATTCGACAAACTGCCCAGCCCGGAGTTATTGAAAGATGTGATAAGGACGAACGAATACCTGGAAATGTTTCATAAATAGGCAATAGCCGCATCAAAAAACAGGGAGCGATACATTTGTGTCTCTCCCTTTTTTTTGATGCGGGGCACCCCATACCCTGCTGTCCCGAAAGAAAAAAGCCATTCTAAAGAATTAGAACGGCTAAACTATAAAGGGTATATATGAAAAGACTTATTACCTGCCTCCGGCGCCACCACCCATCTGGCCGCTTTCTGCTTTTTTCAGGTCATCATTTTTAATCGCTTTTTCCTGGGCGAACTGCATTTTACCGAAGCTCCAGTTGAAGCTCAGGCGTACCCCCCGGCCAGCATACACGGTATTTGAATTTTGTGTCGCGTTAATGTAGTTGAGCCTGGTCGGAATATTTATACTGGGAGAGAAAATATTTTCTGCAGCAAGACCGATCTGGCCACGACCTTTCAGGATATTTACCTGAGCCCCGATGAAGTAATAGTACCAGCCGCCTTGCAACCCCTGCAACATGATCTGGTTGCCGCTGTACATCCCAAAGCCGTTGATGCTCCACTTGGGGCTCAACTGGTAATTGGCATAAACATTACCACTATATTCCCAGCCTGTATTTTTAAGATTTAAAGAGTCGGTATTGCTTTCCAATTGTTTATAATAAACACTTCCGTTCAGGTTCAGCATCAGTTTTTTAAATAAAGTAGTGCTTCCAAAAAGGTCAAGGCCCGTAGCGTTTACTTTGGCGATGTTCCCGAATGTCGTCATACTGACACCATTATTGTCAACGTTGGTCATTTGCTCAATACCATTGGCGGTGATGCGGTGAAATAAACTGGCATTGATGCTGGACCTGCCGATATAAGTACTGTAGCCTAACTCAATATTATGCGTTCTTTCCGGGTCCAGGTTAATGTTGCCCTGTTTCAGGTTCAGCGAGTCACTGCGATCTACGTATGGGTTCACAAAATCAATTGATGGCCTGTTGATCCTTTTATTGTAGGATAATTTCAGCTTGTTAAAATTACCCAGGTCGTACATGAACACTAAATTAGGCAGGAAGTTATGATAAACCGGCAGGGTAAAGTCTCCGCCTGTATTATTCTGGTAACTTTCGCCACCGATATGGGTCAGCTCGTAACGCGCACCGGCAACCATGCTCAACTTTTCCGTAAGCGGTGAGGTGATCTGCCCGTAAGCGGCGCCCACCAGCTGGTTGTATATCAGAGAACCGGAACGCCTGGGATCTACAACAAAATCGGCCGCCTGGTCTTTCTTCCAGTTACGTAAAGTGAAATCGCTCGAGATGTCGCGATTGATAGCTTTCAGGCCAAATTCCAGTTTTTGACCTTTTTTCTTTAAAGGCTCAGTGTAATCTGCCTGGAAGGTCAATTCGTTATTCTTTCTTTTATTATCGTTGATCTCGCGGTAATCAATAATATTGGCACTATTCAGGCTTGAAGTGGTATAACCCGCATCCATATCATTAATAGCGTAAGCTCCCAGCAATTCTAAAGATCTGCCCGGTTTAGCTTTTGATTTGGCAGAATAAGCAGCATTAATGCCATAAGTGTTACGAGGGTTGCGCTGATCGGTGGTCCGGTTAAATTCAGCGTTTGAAGCAGCACCCTGGTAATCAGATCTTAAATTTATATCCTGGTTCCATTCGCCCGGGTTATAGTTCACGCTCGCCTGGAAGGACTGTAAAGAGTCTATCTGGTAGTCCATGCCCACCTTTGCCCAGCCGAAATTACCGTACCCCTTCATATCCTGGCTGGAGTTCAATGTTCCCACCACGTTGCGATTATTGTCCAGGTCCTGGCGATTACCTTCTGTTTGCAAAACCATAGACCAGCGGCTCACTCCAAAGCTGGTGTTCAAACCGAACTTTCCTTTTCTGTAATTCAGGTTAGTACCGACATGCCCGTTCAGTAAATTCTGGTCAAAGTTGTAGCTGGGTCCGGCGAAAACCGTACCGCTGAAGCCGCCGATCATTTTTTTCTTGGTAATGATATTGATCACGCCTGAAGCGCCCTCCCCATCGTACTTCGCACCCGGGCTGGTCAACACCTCAATACTTTTAATATTATCCGCCGGGATCTGGCGCAGTACATCTTTTACAGAAGAGGCCATTAATTCAGAAGGCTTTCCATCAATCAGCACTTTTATGTTACTGTTACCCCGCAGTTTTACATTCCCTTCCATATCTACGGTCACCATAGGGACTTTACGCAACACATCTGTAGCAGAACTTCCCTGGGCCGATTTATCATTTTCTACATTATAATTGATCCCGTCCGGCCTTTGCTCGATCACTTTTTTAAAGTCGGTCACTACCACTTCTTTTAATTGGGAGCCATCCGCAACCATGACGACATCGCCCAGGTTATTGGTTCTTTCGTCAATCGTGATATCTTGCTCATAGTTCTGAAATCCCACATAGTAAACCACAAGTTTATAAGCTCCTGCCGGTACCTTTTCGATGGAAAAGTTGCCGTTTTCTTCGGTATAATTAAAATATTGTTTGCCTCCATTTGCTTTGGCTACCAGCACTACATTAGCCAGGTCCAGGCCTTTTCCGTCCACTTTGTCGAGGATCCGACCGGATACCGTATAACTTGCCACTTCGGCCGGGGTAGTTGACTGGGGCAGGACTGAATCAACCTGTGCGATTGCCGGGCTTAATGCCGTCAGGCCTAAAAAGCTTAAAGTAAGTGGAAGTGTTCTCATTATAGTCAGTTTTATGGCACAAAAATAGGTAGTTACCGTTTCAATTTTGTACCCCTAAAAGGGGGATTTTTAATCGTTTATGTAAAGATATACCTGTGGGTAGCCGCTGCACAATAGCCTTTCGGCGAATACCATTGACCGCTCGGTAAATAAAAAGGGCCGCTTCGGTCGAAGCAGCCCTTTAAAATTTTATGGATCAGCTATTGCTTATTTCACTACCGCTTTAACGGTACCGAAACCGTTTGCACTGATCACGCGGATTACGTACATACCCGCATTCAGGTTCAGGCCTGTAAAGCTTAAACGGTTAGCACCAGATTGGATAGCAGCTTTTTGAGTAGCCACCTTACGACCTAATAAGTCGAACAATTGTAATTCGATATTGTCGTTAGCTTTCGCTTCAACATTCAGGTTGATTTGATTAGTTGTCGCATCACCTAAAACCTGTACGCCTAAAGTAGCGCCATTGATCGTTTTGATGCCGGTTGGGTTTTCCACTTTAATATCATCATAAGCTAATTCGTAAGTACCGGTAGTACCACACTCGTAAGTGAAGGCCAGGTAGAACGGAGTAGATTTATAAGTAGTCAGGCTAACATTGCTGATTTGCGTCCATGTATTTTCAGTAGGAACTGTAGCCAGACCAGGCACACTTACTTCAGTCCATGTAGCAGTAGCAGGGTTAGAGCCTGCAACATAATCAGTAGACACCATTAATTTTCTTGTAGCAGTACCGGAATATCTTCTTGTTTGCCAGAAGCTTAAAGTAGGATTAGCCATAGCAGAGAAATCAAATGGTGCTTTCGAGATCAGCCAGTCTTTGTTATCAACAGATACGCCAGCGCCTGATCCACCGTTAATATAGACGGCAAATGAATCAGCGTTTGTATTTGTTTTATTTCTACCGAAACGAGAACATCTCCAGGTGTTATTAGGACCTACTTCGCTATATTGAACAAAAACACCCATTTCTGTATTGATACAGTTCAGGAATTTTTCATCTAAAGATGTCAGTGGAGTCGGAGGCGGAGGGGTTACGGTATCTTCAGTTGAGAACGCCCATGTAGTATTATTGCTAACTGGTGTATTACCAACAGTCATATAAGTAAATGTGTTGGTATCAATCGTAACATAATAGCTTGCAGCATTCTCCAATGTAACAGGAGAGAACTTTGCTTTGCTGCCAGTGATAACTGCATCAGTACCTAAGAAAGTA
>CAXYKQ010000244.1:0-6129 GCA_964277835.1 uncultured Edaphocola sp.
CGCCAATATTGCCACCGCTTACCCGGACTATGACCTGCAGGACCCTTTATACGAAATAACGGTTTACCCGAAAGATCCTGCCGCTGCGCGGAATATCCTGAATAAAACTACCGTAACTATAAAAAGATAAATCGTGAAAAGTTTTTTAAACCTACTCAAGAGAGAGTTCCGCTTATTCTGGGGGAATCGCGTGCTCCGGATTTTATTTATCGGCGCTCCCCTACTCTATGGCATACTCCTGGGCTATGTTTATGGCAAGGGTAAAGTGACCCAGCTCCCGATTATCATGGTGGATGAGGATCACAGCGCTTTAAGTCAGCGCGCCATTGACATGATGGGAGAGAATGAAGTGCTGCATGTGATCGCTGTAAAACCCGACCAGCAAGGGCTTACCGAACTCAGCATAAAAGAAGAAGCTGCTTGCATCGTGATCCTGCCGGAAAATTTTGAAAAAGATGTGCTGACGAGGCGTTACCCGGAAGTTACTACGATAGTAAATACAGCTAATATACTTACCGCCAACTATGCATCCTCGGCCTTGCAGGTTGTACTGGGCACCTTAAAAGCGGGCGCTCAATTAGAGGGCATGCGGAAACAGGGTGTCCCCGAAAGCATGCTGATTAGCCAGTATGAGCCTTTTAAAACGACTTTTATCAAGAAAAATAACCGGGCGACCAACTATATGTATTTCTTATGGCCCGGCATCCTTGCAACTGTTCTACAGCAGGTTTTGCTGCTGGGCCTGGCACTGTCCTTTGCCGCGGAGTTTGAGAAAAATACTTTTAAGGACCTGGTAGGCCTGACACGAAATACCTTTTCCCTGATCATGGTGAAGGTAATTCCCTACCTGTTGATGAGTTTCGGGATATGGCTTCTCTATTGGTTATTTACCTTATGGTTCCATATTCCGTTTACGGAAAACTTAGGACCGCTAACCTTCATCGCAGGTGTGTTCGTCCTTTCGGTTTGTTTTATGGGCATATTGGCCAGTATCTTGCTCCCCAATCAATTAAAGGCTACTGAGGTCTTAATGGTGATTGCGACTCCCAGCTTTATCCTGTCCGGTTTTACCTGGCCGCTGAGCCAAATGCCCAAAGCGATCCAATATATTGCGGACATTATCCCATTAACCCATTTCCTTCCCGCTTTCCGGATCCTGATCATCGAAAACGGGCCCCTACAACTGACTTACCCTTATATCACTAATATGCTGTTGATCGCAGCTGTTTCGTTTACACTGGCGTTTATCGCATTGAAAATAAAGGTAAACAAAATCAAACCGGTAAAGTTTGTCAAAAAATAAGTGATAAGTGAGATGAGTGGAAAATTAACCAGTGATGGTACGGAGTTATTGCAAACGTTCCCGATACGAAAAGGTGGAGGCCGTCAATGATCAGACAGCCTCCACCTAAATTTGTAAAATATGTTGTTGATGATTATTTTGCCAGGCTACCACTTAAACCCGCGCGAATATACTCTGCATTAAGACGGCGGATATTCATAATGGAGATTCCTTTTGGACATTCTGCTTCACAAGCACCAGTATTGGTACAGGCTCCGAAACCTTCTTTATCCATTTGATCTACCATGTTCAGCACGCGTGTTTTACGCTCGGCATCACCTTGCGGCAGTAAGGCCAGGTGTGCCACTTTCGCCGACAGGAACAAACTTGCTGAAGCATTTTTACACGAAGCCACACACGCACCGCAACCGATACAGGTTGCCGCTGCGAAGGATTCATCTGCTTTATCTTTGGCAATAGGTAAGTTGTTAGCATCCTGCGCATTACCCGTATTTACAGAGATGTAGCCACCTGCCTGTATGATGCGGTCGAATGCCGTACGGTCTACCATGAGGTCTTTAATCACCGGGAATGCCGCGGCTCTCCAGGGTTCTACGACGATCGTATCGCCGTCCTTAAAGGCACGCATGTGTAATTGGCAAGTTGTCGTTTCATGCCATGGACCGTGCGCCTGCCCGTTAATGTGCATGGAACAGGCACCACAGATACCCTCACGGCAGTCGTGATCGAAGGTGATGGGCTCTTTACCTTCATGAATCAATTGCTCATTCAATACTTCAAACATCTCCAGGAAAGACATTTCAGAAGATATTTCTTTTACTGAATAAGTTTCAAAAGCACCTTGTGATTGAGCATTTTGCTGACGCCAAACCTTTAATGTAAGGTTCATATTATAATGTTCCATTTTACTGAATTTGTGGATTCGGGAATGTGCAGATGTGCCAATGCCCAAATAAAATTATTAGAAACTATTTTTGATTAATATTTTTACTACTCGCTATAATTCGGTTAATAATTCTTCTAATTATTTCCAATTGTTCCTGTAAATGGGAAGCATCGGGATAATGTTTTGAATTACTACAAAGAATAAGCCAATATTTTGTCTCTTCGACTTCCTTAGCCGCGATTTTGAACTTATGAATGAAATCTAATTTACTCTCCGCATTTTGTGCTTCATGTGCATTCGCTCCTATTGAAGTAGCACTTTTCAGTAATTGATTAGCAATAACATATTGTCTTTGTGATTCAAGAATGGTAACATAATCTATAACTTCCAATGAAAACTCTATGGTAAGCTTTAGTATTATATTATGCTCTGTTGATTCAACTGACATAAATTCTTTCGCTTTAATTCAGTCATTTTAAAGAACTTCCGGATCATTTGCAAATTCACTTATTTACAAATTCACGAATTTTACTTGTAAGAACGCTGACTTGGTTTTACCACTTCATAGTTCAATTCTTCCTTATGTAAGGTCCATTTGCTGTCGCTGTTGTATTCCCAAGCCGCCACATACATAAATTCTGCATCATTACGTTGTGCTTCGCCGTCCGGGGTTTGCGACTCTTCGCGGAAGTGACCCCCACAAGACTCTTCACGGTTCAATGCATCTTTACACATCAGCTCGCCCAACTCGATGAAGTCAGCTACGCGTTGTGCTTTATCCAATTCATTGTTCATACCTTCAACCGTACCGGGGATAAATACATCTGACCAGAATTCCTTTTTCAAAGCCTGGATCTCAACGATCGCTTCCTGTAAACCTTGCGCAGTACGGCCCATACCGCATTTGTTCCACATGATCAGGCCCAGGCGCTTGTGAATGCTTTCTACAGATTGCTTTCCTTTAATGCTCATCAATTTACTGATGCGGTCAGCAACTTCCTTTTCAGCCTGTACAAAAGCCGGATGGTCTGTAGGGATAGCTTTAGTACGGATATCATCCGCCAGGTAATTACCTAAAGTGTAAGGTATCACGAAATAGCCGTCCGCCAGGCCCTGCATCAATGCAGAGGCGCCTAAGCGGTTAGCACCGTGATCTGAGAAGTTAGCCTCGCCTAAGCAATACAAACCTTCAACGGTAGTCATCAGTTCATAATCCACCCAAAGGCCACCCATTGTATAGTGCACCGCGGGATAAATACGCATCGGCACTTCATAGGGATCTTCACCTGTTATTTTCGCATACATATCGAACAGGTTACCGTATTTTTCTTTTACTACCGCAAGGCCGTATTTACGTACCTCTGCCGCACTCGGGCTATGGTTGCCCAGTTTGCTACATTCGATCGTACCGTAACGGATCACGGCAGCTGCGAAGTCCAGGTAAACCGCCTGTTTGGAAGTACCTACTCCATAGCCGGCATCGCAACGCTCCTTAGCGGCGCGGGACGCCACGTCACGGGGCACGAGGTTACCAAATGCAGGGTATCTTCTTTCCAGGTAATAATCTCTTTCATCTTCAGGAATTTCGCTCGCTTTCCTGTTGTCATTTTGCTTTTTAGGCACCCAGATACGGCCATCGTTACGCAGCGACTCAGACATCAGCGTCAGCTTAGACTGGTGATCGCCGGAAACTGGGATACAGGTAGGGTGAATTTGGGTATAACAAGGGTTACCGAAGTAGGCGCCTTGCTTATGCGCTTTCCAGGCCGCAGTTACGTTGCTGCCCATAGCGTTTGTAGATAAATAGAATACATTACCATAACCACCGGAACAGATCAATACGGCATGACCGAAATGACGCTCTAATTTACCGGTAATCAGGTTACGGGCGATGATCCCTCTTGCTTTACCGTCGATTTTCACGATATCCAGCATTTCGTGGCGGCTGTACATGGTCACATTACCTAAAGCCACCTGGCGCTCCAGGGCCTGGTAAGCTCCGATCAATAATTGCTGGCCGGTCTGACCCGCAGCATAAAACGTACGTTGTACCTGCGTACCGCCAAAGGAACGGTTGGACAACATCCCGCCATATTCACGCGCGAAAGGTACCCCTTGCGCCACACACTGGTCGATGATGTTAACACTTACTTCTGCCAGGCGATGCACATTAGATTCACGGGCACGGTAGTCTCCCCCCTTGATGGTATCGTAGAACAGGCGATAAACGCTGTCGCCGTCGTTCTGGTAATTTTTAGCCGCGTTAATACCGCCCTGTGCCGCGATGGAGTGCGCACGGCGCGGAGAATCCTGGAAACAGAATGCTTTTACTTTATAACCCAGTTCGCCTAATGAAGCCGCCGCGGAAGCGCCGGCCAGGCCGGTACCGATCACGATCACTTCTAAGCTGCGCTTGTTAGCAGGGTTCACAATTTTACAGTTATTTTTATATAAGGACCATTTTTGCGATAATTCGCCTGCAGGTATTTTTGAGTTTAACATATCTAATGAATTCTTTTTGCTGTTTAAATGATAGTAAAGGTCTGCCGTTAAAAATTAGTGAGCCATCGTTTTTACATATTCAGCAACTTCTGCTGCCGGAGGAAGCCATCCTAATTTGTAAGCGATCGGCATCAGGGCAAAGATTGCCGGAACGATGATCGAAAAACCTACCCCGATCCCGTTAATCAGGCCTTTATATCTTGGAGTACTTAAACCCAAAGTCTGGAACGCGCTCCAAAAGCCGTGCACCAGGTGCCAAGCCAGAGAGATACATCCTAATACGTACACAATCACTACCCACCATTCCTGGAAAGTAACTTCCATCATCAGGTATAAATCTTTTTCATGACCTTCGGTTAACTGCTGGTAGCGGTTAGGCCCCCAGAAATGCACCAGGTGTAATATTAAAAACATCAGGATAAGCGTACCCAACAATCCCATAGAACGGGTATACCACTTACTGCTGCTGTTGCCCGGAGCTATCTTGTAACCTACCGGACGCTTAGCCCTGTTTTGAGCGGTAAGCATTAAGCCCTGTATAATATGCAGGATGAAGAAGGCAAAAAGACCCACTTCTGCGATACGGGTAATCGGATTGGAACCCAGGAAATGGGCGACATCGCCGTACGCTTTATAGCCCCTGCCGTAATCGAGCCATTCCAGGAAGATCTGAGCATTGGCGTAACAGTGCACGAGGAGGAATACGATCAAAAACAGACCTGTAAGACCCATTACCAGTTTTTTACCAATCGAAGATGTTAAAAAGTTTTTCATTCTAAATAGTGAGAAATGTGAATTGTAATTTTTTTGTCAAAAAATGCAGTGCAAAGATACCATTCAATTTTCAAAAATACAAAGCCCGTAAAAAAAAATAAAACCAGTACAGTAAAGCACTTCAGGCTCATGTATTGTCATTTCACCTAATATATGCATCGGGCTTCTGTTGTTTTTCGTACCTGTTGCCAGGCCGTACAACTGTTAAATTCTCATGACATTATAAGTATAGGTACGCGTGTAGATATAGTTTTTTAGCAAAAAAAATCATGAATAGCTGGCAAGAGCTTGTGCGCGAAACAGAAATACAATTTTAAGAGCTGTTTCTTTTTTATATTTTTGTGGACTATTTATTCCAATTACCTAATCTACCTGCTTTGCAAAAAAAATTTACCCTGTTTCTTTCATTCTTCCTCTCCGGTTTTATTATTGCTTACACGCAAAATATTGATGTGCTGGTTGCGCAATGGCAAGGCGCTGCTAATAACCAGGAGAAAGCAAAAAACCTCGAGCTGATCGTAGAACATTACTTCAGGGCTGACAGGAACCTGGACAGCGTGATCAAATACGGCAAATACTCTATTGAAACGTACACGCAACTAAACAATAAACAAGAGTTGGCCAAAAACCAGCTGATGATCAGCAGGGCTTACCTGGAAAAAGG
>CAXYKQ010000245.1:0-7348 GCA_964277835.1 uncultured Edaphocola sp.
TGTTTTCACTTAGATCGTTGCGGGGTACGTTATTACCGGCACCCTAAAATGAATATCATTACCCTAAGGGCAGAAGATATGCCGCTAAGCCTTGCCGAAGAATTTGGCCTGGTACCCGATACACATGACGGCACCCCCAATTGGTATAAGATCGTGGTAATGGAACATGTGGAAATAGAAATGCTCAAAGCCTTTACCGATAAGCTCGAGCAATATTGTCTTCAAAACAAAAAATAAATACAATGTCACAACAAATAAGTATCGCAGATGCACAGCAACAGGTCGATGAATGGATCAAGACGATCGGGGTCCGGTATTTTAACGAGCTTACTAACCTGGGAATCCTGATGGAAGAGGTCGGGGAATTATCCCGTATTTTGGTACGCCGCTTCGGAGAGCAGTCTTTTAAAGAGAGTGATAAGGGCAAAGACCTTGGTGATGAGATGGCAGATGTGCTCTGGGTCTTGATTTGCCTGGCTAATCAAACCGGAATAGACCTGCAGGAAGCCTTTCAAAGAAACATGGAAAAGAAAACAAAGAGAGATAAAGACCGCCATGTGAACAACGAGAAATTATAAAATTTATATAAATTAGCGCTATATAAAATTTTAAATTTCCTTTTATGAAAAAAGTTTTGACCCTTTTGGGAGTTGCGATCTTATTGCTGTTCATGCTGCCTGCCGCACACGCGCAAAAATTCAAAGTGCTGGAAGGCGATATAAAGGCGCTGAACAGTATTCCCGGTTTAAAGACGGAATACGTGTACACCCCGATGAGCGTAGGTAAGTTTGAGGATGAAGCTGATTATCTTTCCAAGAAAGTTAAAGAGTACAACGAGAAAGAGGCTGGCAAAGGCGATCGCTGGAAAAAATCCTGGATCGCAGACCGTAAAAAACGTTTTGAACCCTCTTTTGAAGAGCTGTTCAATAAACACGCTAAAAGCGCGCAGATCAGTCCCGGCGGTATCTATAAAATGATCATGCATACGACTTTTACGGAGCCGGGCTATAATGTAGTCGTTCATAGAAAAAATGCTTCTATTGACGCCACCTTTACTATTCTTGATCCTTCGGGAAATGTCGTGGCAAAGATCCAAATGTCCGGGGCGCCGGGGAGGAGCTTTGGTGGCAATGATTATGATACCGGCGAGCGGATCGAAGAGAGCTATGCCATGGCCGGAAAAGCGCTGGCTAAAAAATATTTTGGAAAGTAAATTTCCAGGAAAAAAAGGCCGGTATCTTCCAGACTGTCGGCCTTTTTTTATTGCGTTTAATTATCCTTTATAAAAGAAGGTAAGGTAAGCAAACAGGCCCATAAGAATCAATACGCTCAGGCTTTCCCAGCGGGTAAACTGGTGCTCTTCTCCTCTCTTTTTCGCCCGGAAAAAGCGTACCCATCTCACAATCGCTACTACTGCAAGCAAAGCGAGCACGATCAGCTTGTACATTTCAATCTTAGTCATATCTTAATTCAATTTTATTTACAAATATTGTCCCAGGAAAAGCAGGGCACAGCTAAAATAGATCAAAACCCCCGTAACATCAACTAATGTGGCTACAAATGGGGCGGAACTATTAGCGGGGTCCAATCCCAGGCGTTTTAAAAATAAAGGCAACATAGAGCCGGATAAAGAACCCCAGAGCACGATGAAGAACACTGATGTGGCAATACAAAGGGATAAAGGGATCCAGATGCCCTGGTAGATAACAGGCTCGATTGCATAGCCGATAGCAATCCGGCCAAAGCCGATCACAGCCAATACCAGGCCAAGAAGGGCGCCTGAAAGAAGTTCCTTCTTCATAACCCGCCACCAGTCTTTAATCGTGATCTCGCCGAGCGCCATCGCCTGGATGATCAGGGTAGAAGCCTGTGAACCGCTGTTGCCGCCACAGGAAATGATCATAGGTACAAAAAGGGAAAGTACCACCAGCTTCTCGATATCATTCTGGAAAATTTCCATCGCCTGGAAGGTGAGCATCTGGCCCAGCATTAATATAGCCAGCCAGCCTACACGTCGCCTTACCAAACCGAAAATCGGCGTGTCCAGGTAAGGTTCGTCCAGCGCTTCCGTACCACCGATCTTCTGGATATCTTCTGTATACTCTTCGTTCGCTACCCACAGGATGTCATCCACCGTAACGATTCCCAATAAAATATTCGCATCGTCTACCACGGGTAAAGCGACCCGGTTGTTCATCCTGAAGATCTGTACCGCTTCTTCCTGGTCGTCATTGGCATTCAGTGAAACCAGGCGGCTGTCCACGATATCTTCCACGATCGTATCCGGGTCCTCTAATAAGATTTTCTGGATTTGCAGGTCGTCTACTAAAGCGCCTTTTTCATCGATTACATAAATGACATTGATCGTTTCGGAGTTTTTGCCATAGCGCCTGATATGGTCCAGCACCCGGCTCAAGGTCCAGTCCTTTTTTACCGCAACATAATCAGGGGTCATCAGCCGGCCTACACTGTTTTCCTGGTAACCCAGCAGCTTTAAGGCCTCCTTCCGTTCCCTTTCCGGCAGCAGGATGATGAGCTTCTTTACCGCGTCGCCATGAAGTTCACTGAATAAAGCGGTAAGGTCATCCGGCGGTAATTCATTGATGAGCTCCGATATCTTCTGGCCCGAAAGTTTCTTAAGGATGCGCTCCTGTGTAGGAAAGTCGAGGATCCTGAATACATGAACGGAACGGGTGATCGGTAATACTTCGAAAATACGTGAAGCCTCCTCCGGCAGTTCATCTACCAGTTCTTTTACATCAGAAATGTTCTGTTCCTCTAAAAAATGTTGCAGGTCGGCATCGGTACCATAGGCAACCAGGTGCTCTGTCTGCTCAATTATGGATTGGATATTTGCTTCCATAATGGCTCCTTTTTTTGGACTGAAAGAAAGGGTTTAATGTTTGTCGGCTGCGAATTTCGGGTATTTTGTTTACTTTGTCATTAATTCAAAAAAATTAAATGTAAAGTCCGGCTCACTTTTTCCCTTTAATTTCGCCTGCATCATCTTTTATTCCTAAATGCTTTTTTTATCTTCATGCTGAAGTTTTTATTATATCCTTTTGCCGTACTGTACGGGATGATCATGTGGTTGCGCAACCGCTTATACGATACCGGCTTTTATTCCTCTATTCAATTCAGTATACCGGTCATTTGCGTAGGCAACCTGTCTACCGGCGGGACGGGCAAGACACCGCATATAGAATACCTGGTGCGCCTGCTCCGCTATGAATATAATCTCGGTACACAAAGCCGCGGCTATAAACGCCGAAGCAGGGGATTTAAACTGGCCGACAATGCTTCCAGTGCTTTCGAACTCGGAGATGAGCCCATGCAATTTCACCTGAAATTCCCCGAAATTGCGGTGAGTGTATGTGAAGAAAGAATGACCGGCATTCCTTCCCTGCTGGCATTCCGCCCGGAAATTGATGTGGTATTACTGGATGATGCTTTCCAGCACCGCTCTGTAAAGGCGGGACTTAATATCCTGATTACTGATTATGCTCAACCGTTTTATAAGGATTATATCCTCCCTTTCGGTAACCTGCGGGAACAAAGAAGCGCTGCGAAACGGGCGCATATCATCATCGTTTCCAAATGCCCGGAAAACCTGGACCGGGAAACGCAGCAAAAGGTGATCGCAGGAATACAGCCCTCTCCGGACCAGCAGGTTTATTTCACAAAAATTCAGTACGGTAAGTGCTATAATTTTTTTACGGGTGAGCAAGAGACTTTGGATAAAGTGCAGCATGTCGTACTCGTGAGTGGTATCGCCAAGCCGGGACCTATGCTGCAATACCTGGAAGAACGCGTAGGAGCAGTTCACTTATTGAAATACCCCGACCACCATTATTTTACTGCGGCCAACCTGGAGGAGATCCGTCAGACCTGTGCCAACTGGACCGATAAACGACCGGTTATTATTACTACAGAAAAAGACGCGACGAGACTGGCCCTCAAAAAGGAAATTTTGAAAGAGTGGCAGATCGATATTTGGGTATTGCCGATAGAGATTGCGTTTTTGGAACAGCCCGAAGCGTTTGATAAGCGCGTACATGACTATTTATTAAACGCAAGAGGAATGGATACTGCTGAAGAATTTGAAGAAATATTGTAACAAAATTGTAAAAGAAATGCCAATTTGGTCTATATTTGCAGCATTAAAAAATGAATTATGCCAAAAAAGATTAAGCACACCAAGAAGCAGGTATCTATGTTTATATTGCATTTGATTGTTTATTTAGTAGCATCTGCAGCTATGTGGTTCTCCTTGGGTCCTAATGATTATCCCTGGCCGGCCTGGGTGATCGCTACCTGGGGACTTATGGTAGTAGGTCATGCCTGTACGATCTGGTATAACTACGAAGATCGTGGTATGGATGAATTCAAGCGCCAGTTAAACAACTAATATCAATATTAAATAACATCTTTTTAATAAAGTAACTCCCCTGTACCTTTGTATTGGGGAGTTTTTTATGTATCTTGGTTTTGTCATAACTGTTAATCACCCGTAAGGCATTTTGTTATGAAAACTAAAACCACCTACAATTTACAACGGCTGCCGCTGTTGCCAGTACTGCTGGTCTATATAGCCGGCATCCTGCTGCAAAGCTTCCTTTTTCAGCTGGCGTTTCAAAGGTCTTATGTCCTGGTCGCCGGTGTTTACCTTTTCTTCTTACTGGTCCTGCAGTTTAAGGCGAGCCGGCTTACCCGGTATCCATCGTTGAACTTTAGCCTGCTCTTACCTTTGGTTTGTTTTTTAGGTATCATAAATACGGCCTTCAATGACATACGTTCGGATGAAAAATGGTATGGAAGTCAGCCGGAAAAGTATGCTCATTTCGCGCTCCGTCTTAGCGCTCAGCCGGAAGAAAAAGCCCGAACCATCTTATTGCCTGCGGAGGTTACTGCCGGTCTCAAAGATGGGCGATGGACGTCGCTTAGCGGCAAAATAAAGCTGTATGTTTATAAAAGCGACAGCCTGCCGGAATTGATTAAAGACGATCGCTTGCTGATCCCTGCAAAGCTTGTACCGATCACACACAATAATAATCCCGGAGCTTTTAATTTCGCGCAACAGCAGCAAAGGAGGGGGATTTATTTCCAGGTATTTTTAAGCCGGGACCAACTTACTGTGCTACCTGTTGCAAGACCACACCCCACGGTACCACTGAGAACGCGTTTATTGAACCAGCTGGACACTTACATTAAAGAACCCCTTACCCGTTCACTGACAAAGGCCACATTGTTTAACGAGGCAGGTGATATGGATGCGCAAATGCAGCAGGATTATGCGAATACGGGCATCAGCCATATCATTGCTATATCCGGTATGCATGTCAATATGCTTTTTGCTTTGTTTATGTTGCCTTTACTCTGGCTCAAGGACAAGCGTAAGTTATGGTTGAAATATTTATTGGTCCTTCCTTTGGTTTGGTGGTACATCGCTTTGTGCAACTACCCGCCTTCGGCGGTGCGGGCTGCTGTAGGTTTTACATTGATTACGCTCACTGTAATACTAAGGCGACCGCAAGACAATATTCACCTGCTTTCTATTAATGCACTGATCTTACTGATCGCGGAACCCCTGTTGCTTTTTCATATCGGGGTGCAATTGTCTTTCCTGGCGGTCTTGTCCATTTTTATTTTTTATCCGCCCATTAAACAGTGGTATGGCAGTAAATATATCCTGCTTAATTTATTGTGGGACACTATTGCGGTTAGCCTTGCCGTGCAGGTGTTGGTCTTTCCCCTGGTACTGTATTATTTTCACCAGTTCCCGGTGTGGTTTTTAGTCGCCAATTGTTTTGCCGCGTTATTCTCGGTATTGCAGATGGGCTTTGCAGTATTGCTCATGCTTTCCGGAACCTTGCATTTACCGGTGATAGCAGGCTTCCTGGGTGAATTGCTGGTTTGGCTTACCCGGAATTTCAACCGGTTGATTAGTGGGCTGAATCAGTATTCTCCTGACTTAAGCCGGATGATTCCCCTGGACGCCCTGGATTTTTGGTTGTTGTCATTGATGATTACTTTGCTGGCAGTATTCTGGTTGCGAAAAAACTTATGGTCCCTTTATGCCGGGCTTATTGCCGCAATTATTTTTTTATTTAACCTGTTGCTGCAAGACCTGACGGCCTCCCGGCAGGACCGCTTTATCGTATACGCCGGCACCCGGCAATCTGTGATAGAACGCATTCAAGGAAAATCATCAGTACTGCTGGCTGATTCATTAACGGAGAATAATCTTAAATACGCGGTGCAACCCGCGAGGCTTAAATACAGGGTAAAAGAGAGCCGTATATTGCCCTTGAAAAATACCTTTTGGCAATTTCCAGGCTGCAGTATCTTGTTTTTGCAACACGCAGATAGTTTGCCTGATGCGAAAGTCGACTACCTGGTACTTTCAAAAAAGGTTCAGGCAGACGCAGCACAAGTGTCGGAAAAGCTGCGGCCCCTGCAGGTCATTCTGGATGGAAGCTTCGGCCGTGCGGCATCGCTGAAGGTTGCCGCTAAGCTTGAAGAACAGGGATTCCGCGTGCACAACACACAAACGCAGGGAGCCTGGTGGTATGCTGAAAAATAAATTTGGTACAATGCGAGAACTATGTATATTTGCACTCCAGGCAAGGGGAATTAGCTCATTTGGTAGAGCGCTTGCATGGCATGCAAGAGGTGACCGGTTCGATTCCGGTATTCTCCACGAAAAGCCCGCTTTGGTAGCGGGTTTTTAGTTTAGGGCAATTAGCTCAGCTGGTTTAGAGCACTACCTCGACAAGGTAGGGGTCACTGGTTCGAACCCGGTATTGCCCACAATTGCGAAGGGAACAATCTGAAAGATCTGTTCCCTTTATTCATCAAACCCTACTACAGAATACCCCGTATTGCCTCCAAAGCAATAAGCAACCTGGCAAGCCTTTCGGTCATACCGCGTTTATCTTTTACTCACCGATCCATATACTCTTTGACGCATAATTGTTATTTTTAATTCTTTGGATTAGACCCATCAGGTTCGCGGGAATACAGATAAAGTGTGTGTCAATCCGGCAGGATCAAGGAAGAAGATACTTATTTAGCAACAAAAGCCCGCCGCGCGATTATTTGCCATCTTTTATAGCTACATTTAAAAATATTTCCGCAGCAGTAAGCGTTCAGGAAGCAATCTTATCGTATATGACCAGCAAAATAATAGGAGTAGGCAATTATATTCCTTCAGAAACTATAAGTAATCTCTTTTTTGATCAACACCTGTTTTTAGATGAAAGTGGTGTGAGCTTAAAGCAGGATAACGCCACTATTGCGGGCAAATTAAAAGCAATTACCGGGATTGAAGAGCGGCGCTACGCTAGTG
>CAXYKQ010000246.1:0-8774 GCA_964277835.1 uncultured Edaphocola sp.
GGATAAAGATGTTCCGGAAGCCTTATCTTTACTACCTCAAAACGCTACCTACTATTTCACCCAGGCACGGATACCCAGAGCATTGGAGGTGGAAGACCTGAAAAAATTTGCAGCCGCAGGCCATCTTAAAGGGGATACTTATCCCACCGTAAGCGATGCAATTACACAAGCTTTGAAAAATTGCAATGAAGAGGACCTTTTGTTGATCACAGGAAGCTTTTTCATCGTTGGAGAAGCCCTCGAATTTTTAGACTACGAAACAAACTAAAAAACAAAATAAATATGCAAAATTTAATCAGGAGTACTATCGTATTAGCAGGCCTTTCTTTATTTGCCCATCAATCGAATGCGCAGGATCTGCATGTGGGAATAAAAGCCGGGGCGACCGTTTACAACAATTCAGGAAAGGAATTATCCCGGAAATTTAATGCATTTCCATTTGGCGGCGTTTACCTTGGCGTCAGCGGGGAAAAGGTGAGTGTTATTGCCGAAGGTTTATTTACACAGACCAGGATGGTGACCGGCGACAACTTCAACCAGGTATTTAACAGCTATATCAGGAATGGAAAAGAGCAGATCCAAAATGCCGAATTTTCATTCACGGAACTATCCGTTCCGGTCCTGGTTGGCTTTAAGGCCTTACCGTTCACCTGGTTCGAAATAGGACCGCAATTCACAAAAATTGTCAATATGAAAGACCGGGATCAGATACTAAATGAAGTAAGCAATGTACATAAAGACAGTTATGTTTCTGCAGTGATCGGCGCCAGGGTAAAACTGCCGTTCAGGCTTCATGCAACCGGCAGATATGTATTGGGCTTAACCAACCGGAACAATACGAATGTGTCGGAGAGATGGACCACGCAACATTTTCAACTTGGAGTGGGCTTTGGCCTTTAATAAAAAACGGGTGATTCAAAATTGGAATCACCCGTTTTTAAATGACATCACTTTCTTTTCTTTTTGCCTTTTCGCTGCGCCTCTTCTTCAGCGGCATTTTTGAGTAAAGCCTGCCAGTTATTGTTATTCACCTCATCGGTAAATACAATGGTATCGGCATAAGTTTCTTTATCTATTTCCAATACATGGATCGGTTTACCTAAATAGCTTTCTATTTCTTTCAGCATTTCTTTCTCCTCAGTAGCGCAGAAGGAATAAGCGGTACCCTTGGCCACACCGCGCCCTGTACGCCCTACCCGGTGTACATAATTCTCAGACTCGTCCGGTAAATCATAATTAACAACATAGTCCACATTCGGAATATCGACACCACGGGCATTAAGATCCGTTGTGATCAGCAGCTTTACCTCACCGGAAGCAAAAGCTTTCATGATTTCGGCCCTTTCGGACTGATCCTTTCCGCTATGCATGGTGAGGGTCTTAATACCCACACGATCCATAGCAGCTGCTACCCGCTCCGCTCTTACTTTCGTCCTTACAAAGATCAGTATCTTGGACTCGGGGTGCTCAACTACGAGCCTTTCCAGGAAGAACCGCTTATCGTCCATTTCTACGAAAGCTACAAAATGCGTAATATTTTTAGATACAGGATCCTGCGGAGAGATCTGGATGCGGATCGGGTTCCGGACAATGCTATAAGCCACTTCCTTGATCTCGCTGTTGATCGTTGCCGAGAAAAAAAGCGTTTGCCGGTAATCCGGGAGAAACTTGATGACGTCTTCTATATCTTTGATAAAGCCATAATCCAGCATCAGGTCCGCTTCATCCAACACCAGTATTTCTGTTTTATTCAGGTCCAGTTTCTGCTGGTGCAGCAGGTCAAACATACGCCCGGGAGTCGCGATCAGGACATCGGTACCGTTTGCAAGCTGTTCGATCTGGTGCTCTTGCTCCACACCACCTACGAGCGCTGTAATTTTTAGCTTGGTATATTTACCCAGCTCACGGAATACTTTAGCGATCTGCAAAGCCAGTTCCCGGGTAGGTACCATCACCAGGCATTTAGCCTGGCGCTTGTCGGGCCTGTTCTTCACATACATCAATTTATGCAGGACCGGTATGGCAAAAGCCGCCGTCTTACCGGTACCCGTCTGCGCTACACCCAACACATCATTCCCTTCCAGTATCGGCCGTATGGCCTTATACTGGATATCCGTAGGTTTTACAAAACCCATCTCATCCAGTGCGCGTTTTAATTCAGTAGCGATTTTATATTGTTCAAATTTCATGATTACAAGATTTGCCGGTACAGCAGACCTGCAAAGTTAGTTTAATTATAGGGTTCAAATGAATAAAGGGTGCGAATTGTCGCACCCTTTATTAAAAACTTATGTATTTATACTAGTGAACGTTACTCATATCCACTTTAGACTTACTGCTTTTCGCGAAAAGTACAAATGGAATACTGGCCAGGAAAACAAAGCCGATCGCGACAAACACATCCATATAAGACAATACCACCGCCTGCTTCATCACTGCGCCATCCATAGCAGCGTAAGCCGTTTGCTGCGCCATATTGGAAGGCATACCAGTAGACATAAACCGGGCTACAAAAGCATTAAAGCGCTCCTGGAAAACAACATTGGTCGGGTTGATATTAGCGATCAGGTCACTTCGGTGCATCGCATTCTGATGGCTCATATAAGTGGTGATAATTGCAATACCGAATGAACCTCCCAACTGCCGCATCATTCCTGTAAAAGAGGCGCCCTCTCCTATTTCCCGGCCTTTGAGTGTAGACAGCGATAAGGTTGTAATAGGAATAAACAACATACTCAGGGCGAAGCCACGGAACATCAGCAACCAGAAGAAGTGTTCCGATCCGGTATCCGGCGTCAATATATTATGTCCCCAGATACTGTAAATAAAAAAGAGCATAAAACCGGTAGCTGCTATATATTGCTGCTTCACGCCTCTTTGTATCAACTGCCCGACCACCGGCATCATAAAGGCCGTCATCAAAGCCGCAGGCACCATGATAAGCCCGGCCTGGAAAGCGGACCATCCTAATGAACTTTGCAGGTATAAAGGAATAATGAAAGTTGAGCCGTATAAACCAAAGCCTAACACAAAAGTGAGTATTGTACCGATTCTCAGGTTGCCGTCTTTCAATACGCGCAGGTTAACGATCGGGTTAGCATAAGTCAGCTCGCGCCAGATAAACAGGTAAAAACTTAAAACACTGGTTACCGTTAGTATAAGAATTGTCGTATCCTGGAACCAGTCTGATTCCTGCCCGCGCTCCAATACAAACTGTAAACTGCCTACTGCTGCTGCCAGGAAGATAATGCCCCACCAGTCTACTTCTCCGATTGTTTTCTTCGCGCCGGAATAAGGCGGGTTTTTAATAAATTTCAAAGCCAGTATCGCGGCAACAATACCAATCGGGATATTGATATAAAAAATGGAAGGCCATTTATGCGCCTCTACCAGGTAGCCCCCTAACGGCGGCCCTAATGTAGGCCCGATAATGACACCCATACCGTACAGTGCCTGTGCCATCCCTCTTTTTTCTTTAGGGAAGACCTCTGTTATGATCGTTTGCGAAGTCACCAATAAGGCGCCGCCCCCTACACCTTGCAGGAAACGGAATAATACCAGCTCCCATAGCGTAGACGCATTACCACATAAAAAGGAACAGATAGTAAAGAGGATCACCGAAGCCGCGAAATAGTTGCGCCGGCCGAACTGTTGCGATAACCAGCTCGTCATCGGGATAATGATCACATTACCGATCGCGTAAGCGGTAATTACCCAGCCAATCTCGCTCAGCGTCACCCCGAGGTTACCTTTCATTTCATTAAGGGCAACATTGACGATGGTCGTATCTACGATCTCCAACAGGGCACATAATATGGCGGTAACTACTATGATCACCCTGCGGGCGCCATACTCCACCAAAGAATTAGTTTCCATAAACGTTTAATTATTTCAGGTGAACATCCACGAACACATTCATACCGGAGCTCAGGCGGTTCAGCAATTCTTTATTCGTATTGCTGGCAAAATCAATTCTTACCGGTACGCGCTGAACGGTTTTCACGAAGTTCCCGGAAGCATTGTCAGGCGGCAGCAAAGATGTCTTGGCACCTGTAGCCGGGGAAAATGAGGTGATGGTGCCTTCTATTTTTTCGCCCGGGTAAGCATCCACTTCAA
This sequence comes from uncultured Edaphocola sp., assembly GCA_964277835.1. Classification (GTDB taxonomy): domain Bacteria; phylum Bacteroidota; class Bacteroidia; order Chitinophagales; family Chitinophagaceae; genus Edaphocola. Next base: position 4,117 of record CAXYKQ010000246.1, read on the forward strand.
CCGTTACCCGCTGTCCCACTTTCATTTTGGTCAACTGCGTTTCCTTAAAATTAGCCACTACCCATTTCTGATCGTCAGGAACGATCTGGAATAAAGCTTGACCGGCGTTTACGAGTTGACCCGGCTGTATATTAACCGTACCGACATGGCCATCAACCGCCGCGGTAATGACGGTGTAGCTTAAGTTCAGTTTTGCCGCGGCTACACCAGCCTGGGCTTGTGCAATGGACGCATTGGCTACCGCGATTTGTCCCCTGTTGATATTACTTTGTGCCGCCACCGCTGCGGTCTGTTTAGAGGCCGCATTTTTTTGTGCTTTAAGTATGTCTAATTGCTTTTGAGCGATCAGGTATGTAGCTTCGGTTTGTTCGAATTGTTGTTGGGTGATCGAGTGATCTTTGATCAGGTTTTGATACCGTTCAAAATCTTTTTGCGCCCGCCATAAATTTACTTTCGCGGATTCGATTTGCGCATCAATGGTATTGGTATTGGCCTGGGTAGATACCACATTATTTTGAGTTACCGATTCTCCTGCGTTGGCTACGCCTACATTACTTTGCGCAGAGATCAAACGGGCCTCGGCTTCTTCCAGTTTCACCAGGTAATCCTGGTTATCCAGGACGACCAAAGTGTCCCCTTTTTTCACCATTTGGTTATCTCTTACCTTAACCTCCGTTATAAAACCGCCCACCCTGGGTATCACCGGGCTGATGCGACTGCTGATCTGCGCATCGTCCGTATCCTCGTGCTTTTGCGATTCATTGTATTTATAGATTCCGAAAATACCGCCAACGATAAGAATGGCAGCAAACCCTATGGCAAACTTTTTATTGGTTTTCTTTTTTTCGGCAACTTGCTCTGCCTGAGGAGCATTGTTATTGTTTTCCATTATTGTTGTTTGTAAAAAATATGATTCATTTATTTTGTAGCAGCGGGAGCGTAGGCAGCAGAAATCCGGCCGGATGCTCTCAGTAGTTTATTATACGCGATCAGGTTATCAATCATTGAAAACTCATAGTTTACAGCTGCCTGTAGTTTGTTGGCATCCGCATCTAAAAGTTCCGTAGCCGTGGCCAGGCTATTATCGTATTTATTTTTTACGATCTTGTAATTTTCATCTGCCAGTTCCACGGCTGTTTTCAGCACGGTCACCTTCTGGTTGCTTTCCCGGAAATCCTGGTAGGCTTTATGAATTTCTATTTTAACACCATCCAGCAAATTAGATTTAGCCATCTGTATTGTTGCTTCCTGTGCCCGCGCCTGTTTTACTTTAGCGCCGGTCTTATAAAGATCTGCTATATTGTAACTCAGTCCTACACCTACATTCATGGCATTGGCAACGGTAAGCATATTGTGTACATCAGCGGCCACATAACCGCCGGTCAGGGCAACAGAGGGCAGATAAGCGCCTTTGGTAATTTTTGTATTTACCTGTGAAGCGTTCAACCTGCTGTCCAATGCTTTTACATCGCTTCTTTCGCTTAAAGCATTATTGACATATTCTTCTATCGGCGCCAGTTGCCTTTCGCGTTCGTCATTTAAACCCTCAACTTCTAAAGTGGTATTTTCGTCGAGGCCGAGCATGAGGTCAAAATTATAATTGGCAATTTTCACATTATTCTCTGCATCCAGGATGGCCAGTTCCATATTCTTCTGTTGCAGCTGTACATTTAACAGGTCGTTTCGCGGGATAACCCCATTCTTTTCGAGGTTGGCAAAATCTTTTACGCGGTTAAGGGCAGTACGGTTATTTTCCGTTACCAACTGCAGGTAAGCCTGTGCTTTATAAAGGTTGTAATATGCTTCAATCGTATTGTCGATCACCTGGTCGGCCTGGTACTCCACATCGTAGGCTGCTGCCTTTTCTAAATAACCCGCCGCTTTAATGCCGTTATTGATCCGGTTACCGGAGAATAGTGGCAGGCTGGCATTGGCCATGGCAAAAGCGACCTGGTTCACCTTTATAGCACCTGCTTCGCTGCCTTGTCCTCCCGGCTCGCCGGCCATCATCTGCAACAGGTTACCGCTTATGGTAGGCGTGTTCAAACGCATATAGCTACCCGAGACCTTCACATCGGGCAGGCGGCGTTCTTTAGCTTCCTGTACGCCGGCTTTGGCGCCTTCCAAAGCATATCGAGATTGCTTCAGAGATTTATTGTTACTAATACTCAGGCTGACCGCTTCATTCAGAGAAAGTGCGCGTACCTGTTGGGCCCCGGCATCCAGGCTATTGCCTATACCCAATGCCAACCCTAAAACCAGGAAAAGACTATGCTTTTGCATCGATACTTAAATATGATTTGATGATTAATTTGATTTCTTTATTCAGTTTTTTGACAAACTTTTCTTTGTATGCTTTCATATCTCCCTGAGGAATGTTGTAGACCGTACTGTAATAAGGTACATTAGACAATACATGGTTGACAGTTCCTACGAATATAGCAGACATCAATACGATGTCGATCCCTTTTCTGAATAACTTTTCCCGCTGCCCCTGCACGATCACTTCTTCTATGATCTTACGGTATTGTGCCCTACTCTCTACAACCAGTTTAAATATTTTAGAGTCCCGGTCCACTTCTGTAGTAGTCCGTTTTACCATGATCTTGTTGAACTTCAGGCTGGAAAAAGCTGATTCAATAAAATAATCCAGATAAGCTTCTATTTTCTGCACCGGGTTCATACTGTTATTGCGCATAATTTTTGCCAGGGAATTCGTTTTATTGGCCAGCTGGTACTCAAAAATTGATTCCAGGAGTTCCTTTTTAGACCCAAAGTAATAGCTGATCATAGCCACGTTGACGTCTGCTTTCTCTGCGATCTGCCTTACCGAAGTCTCTGAAAAACCCTGGTCGGCAAAGAGATCAATCGCTACATCCATGATGTGGAGCTGTTTCTCCGAATATTCCTTCGCGTATTCCATAAATAAAATTAAACGTTTGTTTAAATTCCGGTGCAAATGTAAGATTGAAAAATTAAACAAACGTTTAATTAATTATTATTTTAAAAAACGTTAACAATACAATTAAACATCATTTTACACCGGGTTATAGGCTGAGCGGGTACAATAAATGTCGTAAACGCTTACAAATAAATCAGCGGAGCGCGATTAGCGCTAACAGGAGCACAATGGTGTACAGTATCAACAGGATCAATGCATATAAAACCATCCGCTTAAATAAGATAGCTCTCGGCCCGAAATCTTTCGCTTTCTTGTAATAAAGTCCGTAAATCAAGGTATAAGCCAGGTTGGCGAGCACCATAATCACCAGGTAAGTCAGGAACAAAAGGGATTCACCGGAGCCGGGTTCACTGTTGAACAGATTAAACCCAAAAGTGAGGCACAGGAGTAAGGCAGCTCCCAACAGGAAGCTGTTAAAGATAAGGCGTCTTAACTCCCACCAAAGGATATAATTAATGGCTGCCATTTTAAAACAACAAAGGCGCGAATCATCGCGCCTTTGTAAAGATAATATCTGAAATAAATTATTTAGAAATTAATTCTGCAAAGTATTTCACGGTACGCACCAATTGAGATACGTAGCTCATCTCGTTGTCATACCAGGAAACGGTTTTTACCATTTGCATATCGCCTACAGTCACCACTTTAGTTTGGGTAGCGTCGAAGATGGAACCGAAAGAAGTACCGATGATATCGCTGGATACGATCTCGTCTTCGTTGTAAGCATAAGATTCGTTAGCCGCAGCTTTCATTACCGCATTGACTTCTTCAACGGTAACTTTTTTACCTAAAACGGTAGTCAGCTCTGTTAAAGAACCGGTAACGGTCGGAACACGTTGCGCACCACCGTCTAATACACCTTTCAATGCAGGAATCACTAAACCGATAGCTTTTGCCGCGCCTGTAGAGTTAGGGATGATGTTTTCAGCTGCAGCACGTGCACGACGCAGGTCACCTTTTGCATGTGGCGCATCCAATGTATTCTGATCATTAGTGTACGCGTGAACCGTAGTCATCTGGCCTACTTTGATCTCGAAGTTATCATGCAATGCTTTAGCCATAGGTGCTAAACAGTTCGTAGTGCAAGATGCACATGAGATCACTGTTTCAGAACCATCCAGGATATCGTGGTTTACGTTAAACACAACTGTTTTCAGGTCGCCTGTGGCCGGGGCAGAGATCACTACTTTCTTAGCGCCCGCTTTGATGTGTGCCTGAGCTTTATCTGCATCGGTAAAGAAACCGGTACATTCCAGAACTACATCTACCTCATGTTGTCCCCAAGGGATATTAGCTGGATCTTTTTCAGCGTAGATTTTGATCTCGCTGCCATTTACCGTGATTGCAGTATCAGAGCTGGTAACCTCTTGATTGAAACGTCCCTGAGCGGTATCGTACTTTAAAAGGTGAGCTAAAACATTCGGCTTAGTTAAATCGTTGATCGCAACAACTTCGATACCGTCCAGGTTATAAATCTGGCGGAAAGCTAAACGTCCGATACGGCCAAAACCATTAATGGCAACTTTTACTTTACTCATTTCTGAAAAGATATTTTATGTTTGATGGAATAAATTTTTTGCAAAAGTACATAAAATAAAGATACCAAATTTTAAACGCTAACCAATCATTAACTATTGCCGGAATAGCAGTGTAATTCAACCTGGTAAGCCCTATTTCCAGGCACTGAAGAACATAT
>CAXYKQ010000247.1:0-4802 GCA_964277835.1 uncultured Edaphocola sp.
TGAACGCCCGTCGATCGTGGCCTGGCGCTTGTTCTTACCCATTTCCATGTGACGCATGATGTTCTCGAGGATTACAATGGAGTCATCCACAAGAATACCCACAACCAGGGAAAGCGCCATAAGGGTCATCAGGTTAAGCGACATGCCGAAGACATACATAAAAATGAAGGTCGGGATCATAGAAGCCGGAAGCGCCACCAGTACGAAAAGGGAGCTCCGGATGCTGTGCAGGAACATCAGCATTACAAAAGATACAATGATGATCGCTAAAGCCAGGTCAAACATCACGGCATTAGCCGACTCCAGGGTATAAGTACTCTGGTCGGAAGCGATATTGAACTTCAGCTTTTGCTTGGCATATTGACCTTCTATCTGGGTTATTTTCTTTTGCACCAGTTTACTTACCTCTACAGCATTCGCATCCGATTGCTTCATCACCTGGATGCCGATAGAGGGCAGCCCGTTGATGCGGTTGATGTTGGTAACTTCCGTCGGGCCGTCCATCACATCGGCTACATCACTCAGGCGCACATCGCCGCCGTCTTTACCTCTGAAAACGACCATACTTTTTAACTGTTCGATGTCATTGAATTTTGCATCGAACTTTAAGGTGAACTGGTCATTAGCGGTCTCAATTTTACCTGCCGGGGTAGATAAGCTCGCCAGGTTGACAACCTGGGCCAGCTGGGCTATGGTCATATTGTACGACTGTAATTTGTCGGGGTTGGCCGAAATGATGATCTGGCGCTCGTTACCACCGATCAGGTTGATCTGCCCTACACCCGGTATACTGCCGAGTTGCGGTTTGATCTGCTGGTCGATGATATCATAAAGGTCTTTATCGTTTGTTTGTGCCGATACGCCCATCCGCATAACGGGTATATTGTCGGAGGAAAACTTATTAACGATGGAACGATCTACATCTTTTGGAAGTAGCAGCGCGATCTGGTCTACCTTTCTTTGGGCATCATTCTGTGCCTTGTCTACATTCGCTTCCGCGATGAGCTCTACGGTCACTACAGAGGCGCCTTCCTGGCTGGAAGAGGTGATCTTTTTGATCCCTTCCAGGGAAGATAAGGCATCTTCGACCTGTTTGGTTACAGTATTTTCGATCTCATCAGCTGATGCACCCCTGTAGGTGGTCACTACAGATACTACATTTGCGTCAAACTTAGGCAGCAAATTGTAGTTAAGGCTTTTGTAGGAGATGATACCGAATAGGATAAGAACCGTAAAGATCACGAGGATCAATAAGGGCCTTTTTATGGAGAGTTCGGTTAGCTTTTTCATGAATTAAATGCTTTTTAGCCTCGTGTATGTTTAGACTTTTACTTTTGAACGTTTACCAGGTTCACTTTGGAACCGTCTTTGATGTTCAGCTGGCCGCTGGTCACTACCTGTGCGCCTTCTTCAATGCCGCTGACCACCTCGATATTGTTACCCACTTCCATACCAACGACGATATCTTTCAGGCGGGCAATGCCGTTTTCTACGACAAATACTTTAGGCGCTTTCATACCTTGTGTCAAAGAAGTTCTCGGGATAAGCATCATCATGCCGCCACCTTGCTTGTTGAAGTTGACACTAACCGTAGTACCCGCTTTTAAAGGATAAGATTTGCTGTTGGATAAGGTGATCTCAACCGGGTAGCTGTGGGTCGCGTCACCCTGGTTGCTGATAAAGGAAATTTTTCCTGAAAGTGCAACGCCGGGATAGATATCGGTCATAATGGTTACTTTATCGCCTATTTTTAAATTGTAGGCATCTTTTTCATTCACCATTACATTGGCTTTCAGGGTCGATATGTCAACGATGTGGCCCAATGGTGTTCCCGGGCTCACGTATTCGCCGGGTTCTTTCAATTTGCTTACTACCTGCCCGCTGATCGGCGCCTTTACACTGGCGTCAGCGATTTGTTTGTTCAACAGTTCGATCTGGTTGGCTGCGTTGTCCCTTTGCAGCTTAGCATCCTGGAAATTCATTTCGGTAGCGGCTTCTCCTTCGTAAAGGGTTTTGTACCGCTCAAAGTCTTTGTCATACTTAGCTTTGGTCACCCTTGCCTGTTGCAGGTTGAGGCTTTGCTGGCGACTGTCCACCTGGGCTACCGTACCGCCCTGGCTTACGTAACTGCCCAAATTAAAATTAATGGAGATCAGTTTGCCTGCAGTTGCAGCCGTTATATCTGCTTCTTTATTTGGCGTTAAAGTACCCGTCTTGGTCAATTCGCTGGTAACCATTTCACGTGTTACCGTTGCTGCGGTGACCGGTATGGCGATATCTTTCACAACTGCGGGTTTGTTCTTTTCGTCTATCTTCTTCTTATTGGAAGCCAGCCTCCAGCCAATTACTAATGCAAGTACCAGCACTATGACGATCGGGATGATGGTTTTATTTTTCATATTTTTTGATTAGATATGGAAAGTGTTGAATTTATGTTTAAAGATTGTTGTAGTATTCTGTTAAGCTGCCATTTGCTTTGCGCAGATCAATTTCCGCGATATAATAATCCAGGAGCGATTGTACATAATTGCTTTGCGCCTGCTGATAGGAGTTTTCTGCGTTTAAAAGCTCGGTCAGTGAAGCGAGGCCTTCCCTGTGTTGCAGGCTTACATTATCATACACTTCTTTGGCCAGGTCCATGTTTTCCTTGTTGGTAGCTATGGTAGTTTCAGCCCGGTTAAAGGAAAGATCGGCATTCTGGAAGGTAAGTCTTTGCTGGTCCTCTTTCAACAGGAGGTTGATTTTTGCATTTTCAAAATCGTAATTAGCGATTTTGTAGTTGGCATTTTTACGGAAGCCGGAAAAAATGTTCCATTGAAATTTAAGGCCTATAGTTCCGAAGTCAAAAAGGCGCTCGTAAGCATCACCGATTTTATTACCGAAACCATTGGCGCCATAACGGGCATAAAAGCCGAGGGTAGGGTAGCGGCTGTCCCTTATATTTTTCCGGTTGATGTCTAAAAGGGTGATCTCGGTCTGGTTCAAAGCGAACTCTGTCGTTTTCTTATAATCGAATTCAAAATCCGCCTTTTTTAATTTGTTTTCCGGGTTGAGCCATCTTGTTGTGTCGCTCAGGGCGATGGATTCATTAACATCGATGCCCATATTGAACTTCAATGTGTTAATCGCGAGTTCAAGGCTGTTCCGGGTTACCGAAATCTGAGACACTATATTGTTAATGTTGACCTGTACCTGTTTGATATCAATTTTTTTGGCGACACCCTGCTGTGCTCTTAATTGCGCAATATCCAGGTTTTTTTCCATGCGGGCTTTATTGTCCAGCAGCAGGTCCAGCTGTTTTTGCGCCACAATGATCCTGAAATAGGCTACAGCGATGTTGTAGACGAGGTTTTCATTATTTTGTACCTCGGTTAATGCCGCGTAGTCAATATTAGGTTGCCTTGCCTTCAGGCCGGTGAGCGCTGCTTTGTCGAAAATAGGCTGGTCTAATTGGGCCACATGCGTAGAGTTATACCTCGTTCCGAAACTTACTCTTTGTTCGGGGGTGCCGGGGCCAAAAGTCCCTGCGGGAATGATCGTAACCGGCAGTTTAATATTGTCATCCAGTCCTGCGCTGACGTTGACATTAGGCAAATAGGTCGACGCGGCCTGCCGGGCCTTCTGTTCTGCCTGCAGCCGGTTATTTTTATAGATGCTCACTGTGCGGTTGTGTTGCAGCCCATACGCAATACTCTCTTTCAGAGAGAATCGCTCCTGCGCCTGTCCCGAAACGGTGAGAGCAGTAAGTAACAGTATACTGATTACAGGTTTCATTTTGTATGATTGAATGTTTATGGTTTGAAATTTTGTTCCAGGTTATCTGAAATTACGCGTACGGTTTCGGTAAGTTGCTCGTAACTGATCGTAGTGCATGCTGCCTGCAGCATTTGCTCCATTTCCAGTCTGACTGATTCTATTTTCTCCACCTCTGCTGCTCCTTTCGCCGTCACCTGTAACCTATTTTGTCTCTTATCCTTCATATTACTGGACACCTCCAGGTAACCGGCGGTTTCCAGATGCTTAACCGTCCTGTTTACAGAGGATTTATCGCGGCAGACGCTGTTGGCTATTTCCTGTTGGGAAATACCGGGTCTGTAATAGGCAGTCATGATAACAGGAAGTTGATCAATATGGATAGCTATACCTTTTTCGGCAAGGAGTTTAGACCCCATCCTGTGGTATAACGCGAAGATCTTGCGCACCTGTCCCAGAAATGAACCCATGAGCCGGCTGTCATCGGCATCCTGTAAATGTTCCATTTGACTTATTTGCTGCAAAATTAGAATTGGTTGATATGTCAACCAAATATTTTTTTCACATTTACCTGGTTTTCTTAGTATTTAGCCGAAATGATCAATTTACTTGCCCTATGACAAGCAGATGCTTACTAACTTTCATGGCCGCGGGGTAACCAGCAGCTTTTCACAAACGAGTTTACTAAATGTTTCGGGGTTCCTGTTGGCTACCGACAATTGCATGCTGCCGTCGAAAGGCTCTACATCCATTACGCGGATAATATCGCCCAGCTTAATATCTTTAGAATTAAGGAATTTCAAGAATTCGTCGGAAGAGTTGGTGACCGCCGATAGGATGACCTGCTCCCCGGCCTCGCAATTGCTCAGGTTATTATAGGCGACCCATTCAATTTCCCCTTTTTTATTCGGGATAGGGGAGCCATGCGGATCTGTCTTGGGGAATCCCAGCAGGGCATCCATACGATCGAAAAATGCCGGGGCATTGATGTGTTCGATCTGCTCGGCAATAGGATGCACTTCCTCCCAGCCAAAGCCCATCTTTTCCAC
>CAXYKQ010000248.1:0-6495 GCA_964277835.1 uncultured Edaphocola sp.
AGCAATTGACCAACCTGGATTTCATCTTCGCCGCATGGATCGCGAATAAGACCTTACCAGAGCAGTTTATAGAGGATTTTAACGCGGCTAACGAAATGGGATTACAGCATATCGATGCAGTAGTGGCCGCACACCCCTACCCTTTTTACGACCTTAATGTTTACTATCGCCAAAACATCCATTATAGATTTGACAATAGTAAACGCGAAGGATTGCATTTATTTCTCGACTACGTCCGGCAGCTATCGTGAGGTGATTAAGTCGATGAGCTGGGCCAGGGAAGATCTATTCTTGTTCTGAAAGCTCAACTCTATCTTATAGTTATTTTCACTTTCGTGGCTGACGTTGAGCGCGTCGAATATCGCTAAATAAGATTTTAATTCTGCCAGCGAAGCCATATTACTTAGCTTCTGGAAATCGATCCAGGCTAAAAGGTCAGCATCTTTTTCCAATTGTACCGGTGTCGTAATCGTGGTGTCCAGGTCCTGGCTGGCGTACAGGAACAGGGTGCGGCCGGATTTAAGGAAATACTTCATATTCCATAATGGCAGGATCGCATTATTGACACTATCCGGGGCAATGAGTACCTGAGCCTTGCGTAATGCATTGATGGCCGTATTTTCATCGCTTAGAGGAATCTTCAGGTTGAGGTTAGGCACCTTTGCCGCTTCCGTTTTCTTTACCTCAACTTTTTCAAAATTATCATCGTATTCATAGGCGACTATGGATTTAAGCTGATCTGTTTCCCCATTGATGTAAAGGGCGAATCCCTGGTGCGCATAGGCGTTTAATTCTTGGGTAGAGGCATTTGGGATCAGTTCTTTGATGCCCAGCTTATTGAGCAAAGAGAAAAAGTTTTCTTTTGAGATAATGGCCAGGGCAGACTCTTTGGGTACTTTCAGGCTGATGGGGCTCTCCTGCTGTACATTGCTCACAAAGGTACCGGAGATTTTACCGGCTTCAAAATTGATCGCAAAATTGTACATATTGCCCATTGAAGACAAGTCGGCATCTATTTTTTTGATGTCATAAAGCTGGCTTTTGCTAAAGTCCATCACGTTCTTATTGTTCAGGAAATCGCTGGATTGGTTAAAAACACGGGTGGTGGTGTCCTTACCTACGATCAGCACGGCGTGCTCATTATTGAACATAATGCTTAAAGTGCCGCTTGGATTGTGCCTCAGGCTATCTTGTCCCTGTGTAAAAACTTTAGCCAGGAGTTCATTAAAAGCCTTTTTATCGGCAATCTCCAGTTTAGTAAAATAGACACTTGTGGACAAGCTTTTGATACCGAAGGCAAAAATATTAAAGGGCAGGTCAAAAGATTTATTGATCAGTGGAACCAGTTCATTCTGACGCACCTTAGAAGGATCTCCTGTTTTTAAAATTTTCTTACCGATCTGCTCCAGGTTCACCCGCACTACACGATCGGCCTGGGCGGGTATCGTCACCTGGTAAGAGTTCCATCTTTTATAAAACAGGTAGGCCCAAAATCCTGCTGCGGTCAGCAACAGGATAGCGACTACAGATATAATAATCTTTTTAACCATCTATAAATGTTTCAAATCATCAATTAAGTACATTAAGTATTCAAAGGAATTAGCCCTGTTATTCGGGGTCGTCAAATTAAAATCTGCCTTAACCTTATTGTGCTTCACTTTACCACTGCTGAACTGCATGACACCGAGGTTATTCAACATATTGTTTACTTTGACCATCTTTAAATTATCGTCTTCTTCAGACCGGCCAAACTTGCCGACCAGTTTTTTGGGATGGAACCAACCGAATATGGCGTTTTTACGCATCAGTTTCTTATCACTGGCTGAAACACTACCCCGGTGTTTACCGTCCCGGATGTTTTCGATCTCCTGTTGCTCGGTACCTATAAATACAATGCCATCTTTTACGACACAGAAGTACTCAAAAGGATCATATCTGCCGCTCATTTTCTTAGCGAAATAAATATTGTCCTTCATCGCATAAGCACCCTTGCTTAAGCCATAATCCAATATCTTTTTGATCATCGCTTCATTCTTTGTGCGGAACATTATCAGGAAGTTAGGCAGCATTTCTTTTTCGGTCTGTTCTTCTTCTGTGGATTCATAGGTCTCCTCATTCCACTTATAACGGATCGACTGATATGCTTTTTCTTTAACATTGGTCATTACAAAAGCGCCATCTCCCCAGATCACTTTACTTGTTGCTTTCTCATCAATGACGATGCCGAACAGGTCAGCGATAAGAGATGCTTCATCGGTCCACATCCCGAAGTTATGCATCACCTCTTTCACCATCACAGGAGTTTCCTCCAGGTAGTTTTGTGTATTCATAGCCACACCCATCACTCCTATATCATTCTGGCTACTGATATACTTATTAAATTTTTTATTGAATTTTCTTTTGTAGATGCGGTTACTGCTTTTGGCCATCTGGTCGGTAAGTCTCGAGGTGGCGTTCAGGTGGATCGCATTTTTTTCAAAGTTTAACTGGATCATGCTCCAGTTTTCGTTCAAGGGTAACGGTACTTCCGGGTAAGCGTTCTTCCGGATCCCGAAAAGGGCATACATACCATAAAGATCACGAACATTAAACCCCATGTTGTTGATGTAACAGGTGGCTGCTGCGTTCTGAGCGGGAACTTCGAAGTCTTTCAGTTCCTGCAACCTGCTATAGGTATCACGTCCTTCCTCGATGAAGTCGGTAACAAAGTTTTGTTTCCAGAGCGTAAAAATGGAATCCTTCCTGGATTGATAAGATTCGTATTGCTCATCATCGTAAGTATAGGGTGTATAGGGCGCGGCTTCTACAGCAATGGCTGCGCTATCCGCCACGTAATCATCCTCATCGTAAGTATCATCTCCAACCACTATAGTATCAGCCACAGCAACACCTGCGGCTGCTTCTGCGGCGGCATAAGCTTCTTCAGCAGCGACGCGGGCAGAATCTGTAGCAGCAGCAATCTCTACAGCAGGTACCGGGTAATCTTCTCCCGGAGCTGCCTCTACAGCGTAAGCCTCAGTTGTAGGCTCCCATCCCGGCGGTGGCGGCGGAGCCACTTCATCCCAGCCATAACCCTTGTCATGCTCTATCCCCCACCTTTCAGCGCGGGTAGAATCATCAAAAGCATTGTAAGTGCCGGAACTCGAGACCAGGACTGCATAATCACCGGTATTGGGTATGAACGCCAGGTCTTTAAATTTAAGATCATAAAAAGTGCCGTTATCTATTTTCGTGAGCGGTGTCCTGGTGTCAATTCCTATAGCTTTTTGGAACAGCTCCATGTGCTGTACCGGTAATAAACGAACGGTATACTCAATACTGTCGGTATTCACTATATGCATGTATGCCTTGCGCGAATGGTCAATACCCGATTTGTTGATGTCAAAATCGGACTCGTAATTTTTATTTCTAAGGAATAGTTCCTCGTACATCTTACTGCCGATCTCGGACAGGTTCAAACGTTCTGCTGTGGTTTGCGAAAAAACGAACGGCAGGTTATATTCCAATACAAATTTTGCCGCTCCGGGCGCCGGTATGCCTGCCTTTTGAGCGTTTACTGCAACAGGTATCATAATGCCGCACAGCAAAGTATAGTATAGCTTTTTCATTTAGCTGATATAGATTTATTGTAATTGAATCGTGTTATTGACAGATGCCCCTGCGTTGATGATATTCAGGATCGGGGTTTTCAGCATCACTGCTTTTTTAGAGGTAGCAATAGAAGCTTTTGTATTGGCCATAGATTTTACCACAGACTGGAAGCGGTAAACACTGGTATATTGGGCACTTTTAAACACTTCTTTATCTTCCTGCTTCAACTCATTATATTGCTTCCTGGTTGCAGGGTTTAACTGGTAGGTCTTGGTAAATGTTTTTGTTCCTTTGTTATATGTGTAGCTGGCCGCATTATAGGTCGGAATCTGGTAGGCGGTAAGCATTTTGCTGAACGCCGTGTTGATTTGTGCTACTTCTTTAAAATCGAAACTTACGGAAAGAATATAATTCTGGAAATCGGCATTGGTCTTTACATTGCTTATGCCGGGAATCGCCCTTAGCCTTGCGGCCGTTTGCGCCAGTTCATTTTTAATTTCGGCAACTGTAGGTACTTTATGCCCGTTTACGGAGCTTAATTTCATCACGGAAGCGAGCTTGGCCTTGCTCTGCGAACCATTAAAAGTTAAGGTCATACGGCCGGAACCGTCATTATTCAGGTTGATCTCTTCTACCGTTTCAAAGCAGGAACTCAGGGAAACAAAAGAAAGGAACAACAAAACGGCCATCAAAAATTTTTTCATTTTCATATAATTTCAGTTTAAACCGGGTGGGACAAAGATAAGGTATATGCCAAACAAAAAAGCCACAAACCTGTTAAGTAAGTGGCTTTTTGCAAATTAATTGTAATGAAAAACAAATTAGTTTTTCGCGTATTTTTTCTTGAATTTATCGATACGGCCTGCAGTATCAACGAACATAGATTTACCCGTGTAGAATGGGTGTGAAGTATTAGAAATCTCCACTTTGATCAATGGATATTCATTGCCATCTTCCCAGGTAATTGTTTCGTTGGTAGCAGTAGTAGATTTAGTCAAAAAAGTAGTATCATTAGACATATCTTTGAATACTACAAGACGATAATTTTCCGGATGTGTTCCTTTTTTCATTGTTTTATTGATTTATGCATGGTACTAAGCATGCGGTTGTTTAAAATTCAGGAGAGCAAAGGTAAAAATATATATTAATTTCCCAAAATTTAATTTTTGAAAATAATCCCTGTTGCTCGCTTGTTTATTTAAGTAGGGCCTTCATCATTTTAGGAACTTCCTTTTTAGGCGTCGGGAAATTATGCATTTCTTTATTCCAGAAAATTTTGTATAAAGATTTACCGATTACCTTACCATCCGGAGCAATTAAATAAATCTCTAAACGATCCAGTACTTTCTTAAAATCCCAACGCCAGGTATCCTGGTATGCTACGAGAAAATCAAAGTCGCCCAAGAGGTCTCCTTTATTTACAATTTCAACATCGTAACCGTATTGCTCCAATTCTGCCTTTATTACCTGATCGGTATTCCCTATTACCGGCTTTTGAACGGCAGGATCATCTTTTAAAACAATATAGCTTCCCATGGGCAGCACGATACCAGGTTTGAACCGGATAAATTTGGAATTTTCAGCCGCTACAACATATACCTTATTAAACGTTTTTTCTTTAACACTATGATAGTTATGCGTTTTTATCGTACCGGCACAACCCGTTAACAACAAAAGTCCAATAAACCCTATAACTATCTTCAGGCGAATTAGCGTATGCATCTCGTTAAAATTGTTAGTAAGCCAGTAATTCAGAGATCTTAGCCGCCACTTTTTTAGGGTTGGGCAGCATCGCCTCTTCCAGTACCAGGTTGATCGGCACACAAGGAAGGTTTAGAGCGCCTATAGTTTGTACTGGTGCGTCCAGGTAACGGAAACATTCCTGTCCGATCTTACCACTCAAAGCCTGGGCAAATGAATTGTTCAATTGTTCTTCGGTCAATACGATCACCTTTCCATGCTTTTTTACCGTCTCATAAATCAGCTCTTCATCTAAAGGGAAAAGCGTACGGATATCGATCACCTCAACCTGTCCGGGGAATTGCTCTGCAGCGGCCTGTGCCCAGTAAACGCCCATTCCATAAGTGATGATACAAACGGACTCCCCGTTATCAACTGCTTCCTGGCTGGGGGCTAATACTACGTTGCCGATACCAAAAGGCAGGATATAATCTTCTGCAGGCTCAACAGTTTTTGCACCTAAAGTACCCGGTACTTTAGACCAATATAAGCCTTTGTGCTCGAGCATAACGACCGGGTTGTTGTCATAATAAGCTGCTTTGATCAGACCTTTCAGGTCGGCAGCATTGGACGGGTAAGCGATCTTGATCCCTTTAATGGTTGCTAAAGTACTTTCTACGCTACCGCTGTGGTAAGGACCGCCGCCGCCGTAAGCACCGATCGGTACCCGGACAATATTACTTACCGGGAATTTGCCACAGCTCAGGTAATTAGATTTCGAAATCTCCGTCACCAACTGGTTCAACCCGGGATAGATATAATCAGCGAACTGTACTTCTACTATCGGTTTCAGGCCAACCGCGCTCATACCCACCGTAGACCCGATAATATAAGCTTCCTGGATCGCGGTATTAAATACGCGCCTGTCGCCAAACTTCTGCGCTAAAGTAGCCGCTTCACGGAAAACCCCGCCGATGCGGCCGCCTACATCCTGGCCATAAAACAGACATTCCGGGTGCTTACGCATCAGCTCTTCGATTGCATGTAAGGCCGCATCCACCATCACCACTTTTTCCCCATTGGCCGGTACACGTGTTCCTTCCTCTTTTGTGATCGGGTTAGGGGCAAAGATGTGGTCCATAACCGTTGACGGATCAGGATCAGCTGCTGCCGTAGCTTTCTGGAAATCCTGTGCGATCAGGGCCGCTTCCTCTAGTTCGATCT
>CAXYKQ010000249.1:0-6221 GCA_964277835.1 uncultured Edaphocola sp.
GCCTTGGCGCTTTTGTCTATGGCCGGGCGACACATCCCATCATCGGTCAAAGTATTTCTTTCGGCGCTTGCTGTCGCTGATGACCTTGGCGCCGTTTTGGTGATCGCATTTTTCTACACTTCAGGCATACAGTTCCAGCCTTTAATGATCGGTGGAATATTTCTTGCCGCGCTGGTATTAGGTAACGCACTCGGAATCCGGCATTCAGCATTTTATATCCTTTTGGGCTTGGGTGTTTGGATAGGTTTTCTGTTGTCAGGCGTACATGCGACGATCGCAGGTGTGCTGGTAGCATTTACCATACCCGCCCGAAGAAAGGTTGACGAAAAGCGCTATGCACATCGACTGCGTGAATTGTCTGATGAATTTGAGCAGGAAATACCAAATTGCAGTATATTAACTACACCCAGACAGCATGAACTCATAGAACAAATTAAAGAATTAAGCCTGGCTGCACAAACGCCGCTACAGAAGATCGAGACTGCACTACATCCCTGGGTAGCTTTTGTAATAATGCCGGTGTTCGCTTTAGCAAATGCAGGTATTACTTTAAGCAATAATTTTTTGCAGACGTTGGTAAATCCAATCAGTATAGGCGTTGCCACTGGTTTGCTATTGGGCAAGTTTATTGGCGTTTTGTTATTTACTTGGTTACTGGTTAAAAGCAAATTAGCACAGTTGCCGCAAGGCGCCACATGGAAGCATCTAATTGGCGTAGCTATGCTGGCGGGAATAGGGTTTACCATGTCCTTATTTGTTTCTTCTCTGGCATTCAATGATCAGGACATGGTAGAGCAAGCCAAATATGGAATATTGGTTGCTTCCCTTATTGCCGGTGTGGCCGGTAGTTTGTGGTTAAGAAAAATTGGCAGGCTCAGCACGTGAATTAGCTAATAGTGCAAGCTGTATTTTTACAGCTTCGCCAATTGTTTGCTACAGGATCGGCATATCCGGCATCTTGTCGAGATATAGCGTGCCTTTGTCAGTTCACCTACTACCGAAAGGCATTCCACATACCAGAAAGTACACATATAGAACATGCCTTCCCCACCCTTAAGTCGTCAAGCCTACTTCATGTGGTAACGGAACACCAAAAAATCAGACACCAAATCTTCTTCTAACTTTCGTTGGAAATTATTTGCTGGATTTAACTGTGACTGCAATTAATTACTTCATTTGAATTATATTTCACAATGTAATGATTACTTGTAGTTTGATTTGCAAATCAAACTTTCATTGCCTAATTTAAACAACCTAAAACCTTTTCGCATAGGAATGTACAGCCAATTATCCACAATGCAAGCAAAAATGTATGATCTGTTCACTGCCGGTGTTGCAGATCAGGCTGTTTGTTTGATCGATCCTTTTGGATCCATTTGTGCCTGGAATACGGGAGCTGCAAATTTTTATAAATTTAATGCTGAGAATATAACAGGTAAGTCGCTAAATACATTAATGGGCGATATAGATACCACTGGTTATCTTGAACAGGCATTTGCTACAGGCATATCCAGTTTTGAGGGTGCGGCTTACCGCAATGATGGAACAAGTTTTCCTGCTTATTTCACTATACAAGCCTTTTATGAGCATGCGGAACTCTGTGGGTATGCGTTCACAGCGCGTAACCTTGAATATACCAAAAAGCTTAGCTACCGTTTTGATGAGCAAATAGCTCAAGATCATAAGCGGTTGGAAGTTTTTCAACAACTGACCGAACATAGTCATTCAGGTATTACATTGTTTGATGCAGAATTAAATTTTATATACCGTAGTCCTTCTGCTGCACGCATTACCGGCTTCAATGACCAGAGTCGCAATAACGTCACTTTCACTGACATCGTTCATCCAGCCGACCAATCGAGGATAAAGCTGTTGCTTGATAAACTACGGCAGACGCCCGGAGAATCGATCCATTGTCATTTACGTTCCCGTCATTTTGAAGGCCATTATATTGATCTGGATGGTGTATTCACAAATTGGTTGGATGAACCTCACATCAAGGCAATCGTGCTTAACTTTCGTGATGTAAGTGAATGGCAGAAGGCAGAAGATGCGCTGAAGGATATGATCGATGAACTATCCGCTTACAAACATGCATTAGACGCAGGGGCCATTGTTGCGATCACTGATCAAAAGGGTATTATCAAGCATGTTAATGACAACTTTTGCAAGATATCCGGTTATACCGAGCAAGAGCTTTTAGGCCAGGATCACCGCCTGGTCAACTCCGGTTATCATGATAAAGCGTTTATGCAGCATCTCTGGCGGACTATTGCTTCCGGCCGGGTTTGGGAAGGTGATGTATGTAACCGCCGCAAAGACGGCAGTACTTACTGGGTGGCCACTACGATAGTGCCTTTTCTTAATGATCATGGCAAGCCTTACCAATATGTGGCAATTCGCTTTGATCGTACAGAAGCGAAACTGGCTAAAGAAGAACTCATTGCAAAAAATAAACAGATTAGCAGTTTGCTGGAAAGTATTACCGACGGTTTTATCGCATTGGATCACGATCTTCGATACGTTTATGTAAACCAGCGTGTTTGTGAAATGGTAGGAATATCAGCAGGAGTTATGCTGGGTAAAAAAATATGGGAATTATTCCCGGAAGCTGTAGGTTCCGAGACTTGGAAATCCATTGAAAAGGCTATTGCCACCAGGCAACCTGCTACTAATGAAGACTATTACGCACCATTAGCGCTGTGGCAGGAAAATCATATTTACCCAAATGAACACGGCTTATCTATCTTCATCAGCGACATCTCCTGGCGAAAAAGAAAGGAATTACAGGAAAAGCTGTTGATGGAGATCAGCATGATCTTTAAAAAATCCGGCAAGCTTAAAGAACTGCTTCAAGAAACGATGCAAAGCCTGATCGTCCACAATAAAGATTTGTGCCTTGCGGAATCGTGGCTTATAAATCGGGATGGTAAGCGAATGGATCTGATCGCACAAAGAGCGATCAATGAAGAAATGGCGCAATTTTTCAAAGAAAATCCTAATTTTAAACAGGTGCTACCAAGTCAGGGTTTGCCTGGGGCCGCATGGGCAAGTGGTTCTGTAGAATTTTGGTCAGATCTGGCTACGCGACCGGAGTTTTTACGCAGAGATTCAGCAGCTAGAACGGGGCTGCGGTCGGCTTTCGCTATCCCCTTAAAGCATAAAGAGAAATTTATTGGCGTATTACTTCTTGGGCAAACCCATAGCGCCAGATCGGAAGAGATCAGTGATCACTTACTACAAAAGATAGGTGAACAGTTGGGTGCAGAGGTCAGCCGTCTGCAATTAGAGACTGATCTACAGGCGATCTTCAACGCAGCGCCAGATATTATAGCCATTGTAGGCACAGACCGTTATTTTAAAAAGGTGAATCCTGCTATGTCCACTTTGCTGGGTTACAGCGAAGCTGCATTACTTTCTAAGCGGATTGATGGTCTCGTCCACCCGGACGACCTTGCCGAGAGCAAGGCTCGCATGCGCCGGTTTATCAAAGGGGAGCTCAACTTAGTGTATTTTGAGAATCGTTACCTTACAAGTAAAGGCGCTGTGGTACACCTGGCCTGGACTGCTGCTAAAGCAAATGAAGAAGGTATCATATTTTGTGTCGCCAGAAATATCTCTGATAAAAGACAGCTGGAATTGGCGGCTAACCGCTTTCTAACTGAAAGGAATACCATCCTGGAAAGTATCGGTGACGCGTTCTTTTCGGTGGACCGGGATTGGACCGTTCAATACTGGAATCATATTGCGGAGCAGGTTCTACATACCCCTAAAGAACAAATTCTGGGTCGTAATCTTTGGTCTGTTTTTAAGGAAGCAATTGGATCTCCATCTTATCTGCAATATCATGCTGCGCTTGAAACTGGTGAAGTAAAACATTTTGAGGATTATTTCGCCCCTTTGTCTAAATGGTATGATGTCAATGTCTACCCGTCCGACAACGGCCTGTCGGTGTTTTTTAAAGATATAACTTTAAGGAAACAAGCAGAGCATGAACTTAAAACGCAGGCAGAGGCGCTGGAAATTTCTCACCAACGTTACAGCGACCTGTTCCAGCTGAGCCCTTTACCAAAATTTGTTTTTGATATCGAAAGTTTGGCTTACCTGGATGTTAATCAGGCGGCAGTAAACCACTATGGTTATACCCGCGAGGAGTTTTTATCAATGACACTACGGGACATACGTCCTGAAAGTGAGTTAGAGTTGCTTCAAACAGTACTCTTAAACGCCAGTCGGAGCACCAACCATTACCAGGCTGGCACATTCACACATCGTAAGAAAAACGGGGAGCTGATAAAGGTGGAAATCACCAGTAGCGCGCTGCAATACAGCGGGCGGCCTGCTCGCATTGCTTTAGCACAGGATGTAACAGAGCGGCTTCGTTATCTCCAGGCGATCGAGGATCAAAATGAAAAGTTGCGAGAAATATCGTGGATGCAATCTCACATAATTCGGGCACCCCTAACACGGATTATGGGTTTGGTCGACTTGTTAACTACCACCTCGCCTGATATGTGCGAGATTAAGCAAATTTTGGAGTTTCTCCGTTTATCTGCAAATGAGCTTGATCAAGTAATCAGGGATATAACCGATAAGGCTAATCAACCTATTTAATGATTCGCCCAAATTAAATTGGCTTTCATATAGGCAGATTTGTGGTGCGATGTGAAATAATTGATTAACGGATCCTTATTAATTCATATTTAATTAATTATTAAGATTATCGAGTTTATTTGTAGTGTCAGATAGCGATGGGTGCTATTAAATCTGCCTATATAGCTTTCATTTTACAGTACAAACTTTAAGTTCACATGAGGATACGATTACTTATTTTACTGGTATTATTGTTTGCGCATAATGTATTTGCGCAAAGCAAGCATAGCGTAACATCGCGGTTTAAAAGCTACAAAGGGCTGGTTATGGCAGGCTACCAGGGTTGGCATTCTACACCCGAGGATGGTGCAGGAAGGGGATGGGGGCATTATTTGCAGCGCGGTACATTTGGCCCCGGAAACATTAAGATTGATATGTGGCCCGAAACCAAGGAATATAAAAAGCTATACAAAACACCATTTATACACGCTGATAGCTCAATAGCATACCTACCAAGTGATTATGATGCCTCAACCACTGATGTTCGTTTTAGGTGGATGAAAGAATATGGTGTTGATGGCGTTTTTATGCAGCGTTTTGTTGCAAATATTCGCAGTAATGGTGCTACACGCAATCATTTTAATAAGATATTAGGGGATGCACTAACCTCATCACAAAAATACAAACGCGCTGTTGCGGTAATGTATGATCTGTCGGGCATGCGCGACAGCATGGACGTGCCTTTACTGATAAAAGATTGGAAAAACCTGGTTGACAGTATGAGGATAACCAGCAGAGGGAATGAGCAAATCTACTTATATCATCATAATAAACCGCTGGTTGTACTTTGGGGTGTTGGTTTTAATGATGGCAGGAGTTATACATTAAAAAGCATTAGTAAACTGATAGACTTTTTTAAAAATGACCCTGTATATGGCAAATGTTCTGTTATGTTGGGCGTACCAACCTACTGGCGCGAATTTGGTAATGATACAGACCCGGATGTGAAGTTACACGAAGTAATAAAAATGGCCGATATTATTCACCCCTGGACTGTAGGACGGTATAAAGACGCTCAAAGTTATGCAGTTTATAACAAGGTTCAGGCTGGAGATATTGAATGGTGTAAGCAAAACCAGGTAGATTATGCAGCAACCGTATTTCCCGGGTTTAGCTGGTCTAATTTAAATCCACAAGCACCGTTTAACCAGATCCCGCGGGATAGGGGCCGGTTTTATTGGAAGCAATTAACCGGGGCCATAAAAAACCGGGCCGAAATGATATACGTAGCCATGTTTGATGAGGTGGATGAGGGCACAGCTATTATGAAGGTTTCGCAAAACCCTCCGATAGGCCCAAGCCGTTTCGTAACTTTTGAATCCGGAATACCGTCAGACTATTACCTTTATCTAACTGGTTACGCCGCCCAAATCCTAAGAAAAGAAAAGCTGTTTCAGGAAAATATTCCGTTGCCTAAAAGTGCGGTAAGTTCAAGATGAGCACCTTTAGCTGTGGCTTAAATGAGCAACTCTATTCGCCAATTATCTTTTCGCGTTAGCTAACAGTGCAAGGCCTTAATCAAGGCGAAATAGTGGCGGCGAGCTAAACAGCTTAACCATATTATCAAA